>NZ_JAQKGN010000029.1:0-4114 GCF_027956555.1 Agrobacterium sp. ST15.16.055 | reverse complement strand
GAAATAAAAGTTTGCATCGTCTGTAAGGACTGATGCCTGTTCTGAATACATTGTGAAGAGAAGATATGTCTGGAAGCGTCCAGGTGTTTTGGGTTTAGGCCCGAGACGTCCGAGCCCAGTCCCAGTGAAACCTTGTGATGGCTTAGTCGGCCGGAATTGGTGGAGGGGTTGGAGGTAGGAAGGATCGCTTGTCCGAGGCATTTTTGTTGTTTGAAGGTTTAGGCCTTCATCTGATGGGAATGCTGGATTGATGTTGCCTGACCGCGCATCACCGGATGATATCTCGAGAAGCTGGTCTTAATGATACGACCTCGAAGTGCACCGGCGTGCCTTCATATGAGGATTGTATCGAACACGTCGATGTCATCAGGAAATGACTTGATTGTAAAAGGTAATCAAGTTGCCGTTCCTTTGGAGCGGCTATGGATGAGCATAGACAATGAGAACGAAGAAGTGAATTAAGGGCATTTGGTGGATGCCTTGGCATGCACAGGCGAAGAAGGACGTGATACGCTGCGAAAAGCCGTGGGGAGCTGCGAATAAGCTTTGATCCATGGATCTCCGAATGGGGCAACCCACCTTAAATACCTAGAAAATCATTCCTGTTGGAATGATTTGTCTAGTCTTGTTTGATCTCACGTGCCGTATCGCACTTCCTTTTGAAGTGCTGGCACTGCGATGGCGCGCTGCACGAGCAGCGACGGACTAGCGTCCTGTATGGGTACCTTGCTCAAGCTTGAGTGTGGCAGCCATACAGACCGATAGGTCGTCGCCAACAGTTTGGCGCCCGTCCGGAGCGAAGCAGCGCAAGCTGCGACAGCGTGAGGACAAAACAAGCCCGGCACGTCCGGGTGGGACAGAGCAACCGGAATGGTTTCTAGGTATTGTTATAAGGTATCTTACTTTCGAATACATAGGGGTAAGAAGCGAACGCAGGGAACTGAAACATCTAAGTACCTGCAGGAAAGGACATCAACCGAGACTCCGCAAGTAGTGGCGAGCGAACGCGGACCAGGCCAGTGGCAATGATGAATAAAGCGGAACGATTTGGAAAAGTCGGCCATAGAGGGTGATAGCCCCTTACGCGTAGAACAGTCATTGTCCTTGAGTAGGGCGGGACACGTGAAATCCTGTCTGAACATGGGGAGACCACTCTCCAAGCCTAAGTACTCGTGCATGACCGATAGCGAACAAGTACCGTGAGGGAAAGGTGAAAAGCACCCCGACGAGGGGAGTGAAATAGAACCTGAAACCGGATGCCTACAAACAGTCGGAGCTCGAGCCTTTTAGTAGGTTGGGTGACGGCGTACCTTTTGTATAATGGGTCAACGACTTAGTGTAACTAGCAAGCTTAAGCCGGTAGGTGTAGGCGCAGCGAAAGCGAGTGTTAATAGCGCGACATAGTTAGTTGCATTAGACCCGAAACCGAGTGATCTAGCCATGAGCAGGCTGAAGGTTGGGTAACACCAACTGGAGGGCCGAACCCATAACTGTTGCAATAGTTCGGGATGACTTGTGGCTAGGGGTGAAAGGCCAATCAAACTCGGAAATAGCTGGTTCTCCGCGAAATCTATTTAGGTAGAGCGTCGACCTTATACCCTCGGGGGTAGAGCACTGGATGGGCTATGGGGACTCACCGTCTTACTGATCCTAACCAAACTCCGAATACCGAGGAGTACTAGTCGGCAGACACACGGCGGGTGCTAACGTCCGTCGTGAAAAGGGCAACAACCCTGACCTCCAGCTAAGGTCCCCAAGTCATGGCTAAGTGGGAAAGGATGTGAGGATCCCAAAACAACCAGGATGTTGGCTTAGAAGCAGCCATCATTTAAAGAAAGCGTAACAGCTCACTGGTCTAAATAAGGGTCTTTGCGCCGAAAATGTAACGGGGCTAAAGCCATGCACCGAAGCTGAGGATTGTGGCAACCTTCGGGTTGCTTCAGTGGTAGCGGAGCGTTCCGTAAGTCTGTGAAGGGGTACCTGTGAGGGGCCCTGGAGATATCGGAAGTGCGAATGTTGACATGAGTAACGATAAAGGGAGTGAGAGACTCCCTCGCCGAAAGACCAAGGGTTCCTGCTTAAAGTTAATCTGAGCAGGGTTAGCCGGCCCCTAAGACGAGGCGGACACGCGTAGTCGATGGGAACCACGTTAATATTCGTGGGCCTGGTGGTAGTGACGGATCTCGTGTGTTGTTCAACCTTATTGGATTGGTTGGGCGGCGAAGAGGTTCCAGGAAATAGCTCCACCGTATAGACCGTACCCGAAACCGACACAGGTGGTCAGGTAGAGTATACCAAGGCGCTTGAGAGAACTATGTTGAAGGAACTCGGCAAATTGCACGCGTAACTTCGGAAGAAGCGTGACCCTTTTGTACGCAAGTATGATGGGGTGGCACAGACCAGGGGGTAGCGACTGTTTATCAAAAACACAGGGCTCTGCGAAGTAGCAATACGACGTATAGGGTCTGACGCCTGCCCGGTGCTGGAAGGTTAAAGGGAGGGGTGCAAGCTCTG
Organism: Agrobacterium sp. ST15.16.055; assembly: GCF_027956555.1. Taxonomy (NCBI): domain Bacteria; kingdom Pseudomonadati; phylum Pseudomonadota; class Alphaproteobacteria; order Hyphomicrobiales; family Rhizobiaceae; genus Agrobacterium; species Agrobacterium sp. ST15.16.055. The sequence continues at coordinate 1,600 of NZ_JAQKGN010000029.1, read as the reverse complement.
AACTGAAGCCCCAGTAAACGGCGGCCGTAACTATAACGGTCCTAAGGTAGCGAAATTCCTTGTCGGGTAAGTTCCGACCTGCACGAATGGCGTAACGACTTCCCCGCTGTCTCCAACATAGACTCAGTGAAATTGAATTCCCCGTGAAGATGCGGGGTTCCTGCGGTCAGACGGAAAGACCCCGTGCACCTTTACTATAGCTTTACACTGGCATTCGCCAAGGCATGTGTAGGATAGGTGGTAGGCTTTGAAGCAGGGACGCCAGTTTCTGTGGAGCCATCCTTGAAATACCACCCTTATCTTCGTGGATGTCTAACCGCGGTCCGTTATCCGGATCCGGGACAGTGTATGGTGGGTAGTTTGACTGGGGCGGTCGCCTCCGAAAGAGTAACGGAGGCGCGCGATGGTTAGCTCAGACCGGTCGGAAATCGGTCGTCGAGTGCAATGGCATAAGCTAGCCTGACTGCGAGACTGACAAGTCGAGCAGAGACGAAAGTCGGTCATAGTGATCCGGTGGTCCCGTGTGGAAGGGCCATCGCTCAACGGATAAAAGGTACGCCGGGGATAACAGGCTGATGACCCCCAAGAGTCCATATCGACGGGGTTGTTTGGCACCTCGATGTCGACTCATCGCATCCTGGGGCTGGAGCAGGTCCCAAGGGTATGGCTGTTCGCCATTTAAAGCGGTACGTGAGTTGGGTTCAGAACGTCGTGAGACAGTTCGGTCCCTATCTGCCGTGGGTGTAGGAATATTGACAGGATCTGTCCCTAGTACGAGAGGACCGGGATGGACGTATCTCTGGTGGATCTGTTGTCCTGCCAAGGGCATAGCAGAGTAGCTATATACGGAATGGATAACCGCTGAAGGCATCTAAGCGGGAAACCAACCTGAAAACGAGTGTTCCCTATCAGAGCCGTGGAAGACGACCACGTCGATAGGACGGGTGTGGAAGCACAGCAATGTGTGAAGCTTACCGTTACTAATAGCTCGATCGACTTCTTCGTTCCCATTGATTATGTTCATCGAACAAAGTTCGATGACATCATCTTCTGTCCTGACGCCCGAAGGGCTCCGGACGGGCCGCGCCACAGGGCGCGACGACCTCTGGTCTGTATGGCTGCCATGCTCATTGTTGAGCAAAGGTGGAATACCGACAGGTCACAGAGAGACGTGTAATTAAGATAAAAAGTGGCAATGCCACCCAGCTTCTCGAAAACAACAGTCATGTGAAAACATGAACAAGGTTGCTTTGGCCACCTGGTCCCTCATATCAGAGGTGGCCGTATGGCCGATTGGCGTCCCCCGTGAGCGACAAGCGAACGGGATAAGGCATGCCAATCCAAAAAAGCAATCATATGTTCATGCGTTCCGCATGAACATATGTTGCGTTTTGCCGACCTGGTGGTTATCGCGGGGCGGCCGCACCCGTTCCCATTCCGAACACGGCCGTGAAACGCCCCAGCGCCAATGGTACTTCGTCTCAAGACGCGGGAGAGTAGGTCGCTGCCAGGTCTGCAAAACGCAACTCAAAATCTTCTCAATCACACTCTTCGGCCCAGCCGACAAAAAGGGCCGCTACATGCGGCCTTTTGTCATTCA
>NZ_JAQKGN010000028.1:0-15988 GCF_027956555.1 Agrobacterium sp. ST15.16.055 | reverse complement strand
GGGCGACAAAGCGTAGACGTTCTTCCATAACCGAAGTCTCTCTCCACGGCATCAACACCTCCCGCAAAGCGAAAAGTGTTACCCATGTCTCCGGTACAAAACGTCACCTATCTCTCAAGTCGGACATTTGACGATTGCGGCTCAGCCAGCCGAGGGAATCCAGATCGCGGAGCTGTCGTCGCCGTAAGGTATCGCATCGCCTTCCAGCGCGCAGATGCCGATCCAGGCGCACACCACGGCGTCCATCATGTCTTCGAAGGCCTTCATCTCCCAGCCGCGAGCATTCGCCTGCGGAACGATCAATGCATCGGCGACGCCCGCGATACGCTCATCGAGATGAGCGATAATGAAACGCCATACGTCGATGAGTTTGGCGCGCCGGACAGGAATGGGATCTGATCGCCAGTAGTTACCGATTTTCGAGTGTTTATAGGGAAGCCGCTTCTCGGATTTCGTCAATTCGACCAGTGCCGGGTGTGGATAGACCTCGAGCAGTCCCCGCCCGGAAATTTCCCTAGTCAACAATGGATAACCCGCGCTTTCAAATGCGAGCTTGAGATCGTCGCTGATCTTGCCCGGCCTCAGTGCATTCGGGGTGTGGGTGCTGCAATAACGCGCGCCGTAAGCCGATGACACACGATTATCCGACACTCTGCGGGCCCTGATCGGGGCATTGGAGAGCGGCATATCAATCGCGATGAGACTGACGTTGCATCCGGCAAGCGATTCCGCAACATTCAGAAGCGCTGTCGCCTGCGCAACCGAACCCCGGGGACGATCAGTGCGGGCGGATGTTTCCAGTAGAAGTGCGAGAAAATGATCATAGGACGAGGCGGCAGCCCGCAGGCGCCAGTGAAGGCCGTCCTTGACGACCAGCGCCACGCCGCTCGGCTCGGTCGCCGTCCATGCGGCGTCAATCCCCAATATGGCGCTCACACCATCGCCCCCCAGCGTACCCGCCGCAAGCAGCCGAGCCCTACCCCTGCCCCATCAGCGTGAAATACCCCCAAGCCGCCACAAAAAACGCGATGACAGCCACAATCGTCAGCGCCCTCTTCGCTTTCGGCCCAAGCGGTTCGCGCGGTTTTTTCGGCGGCACCGGTTTGCGGAACTTCACCACGTTGTCGTTCATTTCATCATCGTCCTGAATGTCGCTGCTGAAACCTCTGCCCTAAAGATGGCATCGGCTTTTCCAATACCTATCTCTAGCAGACCAGAACTATCATAAATATTACCAAGTTTTCACTTCACCCTTAGGGCAAGCTATGTCACTTCCCACAATCAGAGGAATACAACGGCGACAGATGGACAGACAAATCGCGGAGCGGAAACAACCCTCTGTGGCACTTTGAATTTTGCGGGTGACGAGAATGAATGACGCCAACGGCAGTGGCCGCGATACACCAGACACCCAGCCCGATCTGCGGGAGATTCTGGGAACGAACAGAAACGGCCGAAAGAAGAAATCGCGCCGGTTTCTTTATATCGCGGCGGCCATCGTGCTGATTGGCGGCGGTCTTGGTTATTATTACCAGTCGCGCGCGGCGGGTGTTGCCTATAACTACACCACGGAACCTGCGCGTCAGGGCGATCTGTCCGTCATCGTCACCTCCACCGGCTCGGTTCAGCCGACGGATCAGGTCGATATATCGAGTGAATTGTCCGGCACGGTGCGCAAGGTCAATGTCACCTATAATAGCCCGGTAAAGGCAGGAGACGTTCTGGCGGAGCTGGATACCAACAAGCTGGAGGCCGACGTGCAGAGCGCCCGCGCCAAGCTCGCCTCCGCCAAGGCCAATGTGCTGAAGGCGCGCGCCGATCTCGGCTCGGCCAAGACATCCATGGAGCGCCTGCGGTCGCTGGTGCAGAATCGGGTGTCCAGCCAGCAGGATCTGGATGCCGCCCAATTTACCCATGATGCCGCCGCCGCGACGCTGGAGGTGAACGAGGCGACCGTGCTTTCGGCGGAAGCGGATCTGCGGCTGGCCGAGGTCAATCTCGGCAAGGCCAAGATCGTCTCGCCCATCGATGGCGTGATCCTCACCCGCAGTGTCGATCCCGGCGCCACCGTCGCCTCCTCGCTCAACGCCCCTGTGCTCTTCACCATCGCCGGTGATCTGCGTCACATGGAATTGCAGGTTTCGGTGGATGAGGCCGATGTCGGCAAGGTGGAGACCGGGCAGAAAGCCACCTTCAATGTCGATGCCTATCCCGACCGCAGCTTCCCGGCCGAGATCGAGACTGTCCGCTTCGCCTCCGAAACCGTTTCCAACGTGGTGACCTACAAGGGCATATTGACGGTCGATAATGAAGAACTGCTGCTGCGCCCGGGCATGACGGCGACCGCCAATATCGTCGTCGAAGAGATCAAGGATGCGCTGCTGGTGCCGAATTCAGCGCTGCGTTATACCCCGCCGCGCGAATCCGCCTCCCGTGGCGGTGGGTTGATGAGCCTGTTCCGTCCGCCTCGTATGGGCCGTTCGCAGAACCGCGACGCCGGCCAGGCCGCAACAGGCAAAAGAACCGTCTGGGTGCTGCGCAACAACGCGCCCGTCTCCGTCGCCATTGAAACCGGCTCCACCGATGGCCAGCATACGGTTGTAAAATCGGGTGAGCTGAAAGCCGATGACCAGGTGATTACCGACGCTACGGCCCGCAACGCCGGCTGACGGGGAGAACCGCATGCAACAGCCGCCACTCATCGAATTTCGCAATGTCGTCAAGCAATATGGCCGGGGCGAAGCGACCATCCGCGCGCTCGATGGCGTCAGCCTGTCCATTCGTGAAAAGGAATTCGTCGCCATTATGGGGCCGTCAGGCTCGGGCAAATCCACCTCGATGAACATCATCGGCTGTCTGGATGTGCCCACGGCTGGCGAATATCTGTTTCAGGGCGTGCCGACCAGCGGCTTCGACAATGAACATCTGACACTGCTGCGTCGGCACATGCTGGGTTTCGTGTTTCAGGGCTTCAATCTTCTCTCCCGCACCTCGGCGGTGGAAAATGTCGAGCTGCCGCTGGTTTATCGCGGCATGAAGGCGTCTGAGAGGCGCGCCCGCGCCATGGAGGCACTGGCACAAGTCGGTTTGAAGGGCCGTGAGGATCACACCACGCAGGAGCTTTCCGGCGGCCAGCAGCAGCGTGTGGCCATTGCGCGCGCCATCGTCACCCGCCCTGCCCTGCTTTTGGCCGACGAACCGACAGGTAACCTCGACACGAAGACCAGCAACGAGATCATGGAGTTGATCACGGCGCTCAATCGCGACAGGGGTATCACGGTCGTCATGGTCACCCATGAAGAGGACATCGCCGCCCATGCCGGACGCCTGCTGCGCTTCGTTGATGGCCACCTCGCCTCCGACAGCGCGGTCGCCGACAAGGAGACCGCCGATGTTCTTTGAAACGTCGCGTCTTGCGCTGCGCGCCATCAGCCGCAACCTGCTGCGCTCCTTCCTCACCGTGCTCGGCGTCGTCATCGGTGTCGCCGCCGTCATCGCCATGGTCACCATCGGCAACGGCACGACGGAACAGGTGAAATCGGAATTGTCGCGGCTCGGTACCAACATGCTGTTCGTTCGTCCCGGTCAGTTTGGCCCCGGCCGCGCCAGCACCGAGGCCAAGCGCTTCGATGACCGCGATGTCGAGGCCATCCGCAATCAGATATCGGGCATCCGCGCCGTTGCCCCGCAGAACCGCAGTTCCGCCGCAACCGTCATTTTCGGCGGCAAGAACCACCAGACGAGCGTCATCGGCACCACCAATGATTATCTGATCGCGCAGGACTGGACCATCGCGCTCGGCCGCGACTTCCAGCCGGCCGAAGATCGAGGCGGCCAGATCGGCTGCATCATCGGCGAAACGGTGCGTCAGGAACTCTTCGGCGCGGAAAACCCTGTCGGGCAGACGATCCGCGTCAGCAACATCTCCTGCCCCGTCATCGGTGTTCTCGCCCGAAAAGGCCAGTCCGGCCTCGGAGACGATCAGGACGACACCATCATCATGCCGCTGAAAATCCACCAGCGGCGCATCGGCGGCACCACCACCATTTCCTCGATCATGGTTTCGGCACAAGACGGCGTTTCCACCGCCAAGGTGCAAAGCGACCTGCAGAACCTGCTGCGCGAGCGTCGGCGCATCGGCATCGGCCGTGAAGATGATTTCACCGTCAACGACATGACGCAGATCGCCTCGGCCATGACCGGCACGACGACGCTGCTGACCGGGCTTCTGGGTGCAGTCGCCGCCGTCAGCCTGCTGGTCGGCGGCATCGGCATCATGAACATCATGCTGGTGTCGGTAACCGAGCGCACCCGCGAAATCGGCATTCGTCTTGCCATCGGCGCGCTGGAAAAACAGGTGCTGACGCAGTTTCTGGTGGAAGCCGTCATGCTCTCCGCCTTCGGCGGCCTTGTCGGAATTCTCACGGGTCTCGGCCTTGCTTATGGCGTCGTCAGCTTCCTCAACGTGCCCTTCGTCACCAGCCCGTCGATCATCTTCCTCGCCTTCGCTTTTTCAGCGGCCATCGGGGTGATTTTCGGCTATTTCCCGGCGCGGCGGGCAGCGAGTTTGAGCCCGATCGAGGCGCTGCGGCACGAGTGAAAATGTAATCAGCTTCGCACCACGTAGCGGCATATTTCTTCTCCCCGCCGGGGAGAAGGTGGCCCGAAGGGTCGGATGAGGGGGCAACGTTGCCGTATCCCACCACCCTCGCCCCCTCATCCCGCTGCCGCGACCTTCTCCCCGGCGGGGAGAAGAAACAAGCGGCAACCGCTCGCTCTATAAGCACGGTAAAGGTGATAACATATGGAGGGTTTTACAAGGCGTTGAGAGCCAAAGGTCTTTTGGTCGCGCCCGAAAATGACGCGCAGCCGCATCAAATCAAACGCTGGCCTCTGCCTCGCGCTGCTTCGCCAGCGCCGCGAGATCCGCGGGCTTCAGTTCCACCGATTCACCGCAGCCGCAGGCGGAGGTCTGGTTCGGATTGTTGAAAGTGAAGCCGGATCGCATCTTGGTCACCTCGAAATCCATCTGGGTGCCGAGCAGATAAAGCACGGCGGAAGGCTGAACCCAGACCTTTGCCCCGTCGAATTCGACCAGATCGTCCTTCGCATCCGCTTCGGTCACGAGGTCGATGGTATATTCCATGCCTGCGCAGCCGCCCTTCTTGATGCCGACGCGCACGCCCTTGGCGTCCGGGCCGGAATTTTCGACGATTGCTTTAACGCGCGAGGCGGCAGCCCCGGTCATGGTCATAATTGCGAAGCCCATGGGCCCATTCTCCTTCGACAATCGAGTTCAAGGCTCGATGCTTATGGAATTCAATTTAAGTTCGCCTGACGATGTCATCAAGGGATGACTTCAGTCAAAATCAAATCAGTACCAGCCGACGGCAACTTGCGCTTCTTCCGACATCCGGTCCGGCGTCCACGGCGGGTCAAAGGTCATTTCGACGGTAACGCCGGAAACACCCTCGACGGCGCCGACCGCGTTTTCCACCCAACCGGGCATTTCGCCCGCCACCGGGCAACCGGGTGCCGTCAGCGTCATGACGATCTTGACCATCCGGTCGTCCTCGATGTCGATCTTGTAGATCAGGCCGAGTTCGAAAATATCGGCTGGAATTTCCGGGTCGTAGACGGTTTTCAACGCCGAGATCACGTCGTCGCTGAGACGCGCCAGCTCGTCAGGCGGAATGGAAGACGGCTTTGCCGCTTCTTCGGTCGCATCGGATGTCTTTGCAGTGGCTTCCGCAGTCATGGTCTGATCCTCAATCCTGATCTCATTCATGCCGATATCAGGCGAAAAATTTGCGCGCATATTCCAGCGCCTCAACAAGAGAGTCTACTTCGGCGCGGGTATTGTAAAGGCCGAACGACGCCCGGCATGTGGAGGTGACGCCGAAGCGTTTCAAGAGTGGCATGGCGCAATGCGTGCCGGCACGCACGGCAACGCCGCGCCGGTCGATCACCATCGAGACATCATGGGCGTGAATGCCCTCAAGCTCAAAAGAGAAGATACCGCCCTTGTCAGGCGCATTGCCGATGATGCGCAGAGAGTTGACCTCGCGCAACCGCTCGGCGGCATAAGCGGCAAGATCGGCCTCGTGGGCCGCAATCGCGGCGCGGCCGAGATTATCCATATAATCGAGCGCGTAACCGAGGCCGATCGCCTGCACGATGGGCGGCGTGCCGGCTTCGAAACGATGCGGCGGCTCGTTATAGGTGACATTTTCTTCGGAAACGTCGAGGATCATCTCGCCGCCGCCCTGGAACGGCCGCATCTCGCGCAAGCGGTCGGCCTTGCCATAGAGCACACCGATGCCTGAGGGACCGTAGAGCTTGTGGCCGGTCATCACATACCAGTCGCAATCGATGTCACGAACATCGACCGGCATGTGAACGGCACCCTGCGAACCATCGATCAACACCGGAATGCCGCGCTCACGGGCGATCCGGCAGATTTCTTTCACCGGCACGATGGTGCCGAGCGCATTCGACATATGGGTGATGGCAACGAGCTTGGTACGCTCCGTCAGGCTCTTCTCGAAAGCCTCGATATGGAACGCGCCGTCATCATCGACAGGCACCCAGACGAGCTTGGCGCCCTGCCGTTCGCGAATGAAATGCCACGGCACGATGTTGGAGTGATGCTCCATGATCGAGATGACGATCTCGTCGCCCTCGCCGATCTTGGGCATGCCGTAGCCATAGGCAACCGTATTGATCGCCTCGGTGGAGGATTTGGTGAAGACGATCTCGTCCACCGAACCGGCATTGAGGAACCGGCGCACCTTTTCGCGCGCCGCCTCATAGGCGTCGGTTGCGGCATTGGAGAGAAAATGCAGGCCGCGATGCACATTGGCGTATTCGTTCGCATAAGCATGCGAAACGGCGTCGATCACCACCTGCGGTTTTTGAGCGGACGCGCCGTTGTCGAGATAGGTGAGCGGCTTGCCATAGACCTCGCGCGACAGGATCGGGAAATCCTTCCGCACGGCTTCGATGTCATAAGGGGCCGCCAATGCGGCGCGTTCGCTCTCAGGCATGATGTTCCAGCCAGCCGGAGATGATCGTCTCCAGCGCCTCTACCAGATTTTCTTCTTCCAGTTCCTCGACGATCTCGGCAACGAAGGCGTTGACGAGCATCGCCCGTGCCTTCGCCCGCGGCACGCCGCGCGCCATCAGGTAATAGAGATGATTGTCGCTGATATCGGCAACCGTCGCGCCATGGCCGCACTGAACGTCATCGGCAAAGATTTCCAGTTCCGGCTTTGCCGAGAACTCGCCATCGTCGGACATCAGCAGCGTATTGCAGGCCATCTTCGCGTCGGTCTTCTGGGCATCGGGCGCCACCCGGATCATGCCCTGGAAAATGCCCTTGGCACGGTCAAACACCACGTTGCGGAATACTTCCGTCGAGGTCGTGTTCGGCACGTTGTGGCCGAGAACCATCGTCACGTCGGTATGGGTTTCGCCGCCCAGGAGGTTGACGCCGCGAACGATGAGGTCAGTGCCCTCGCCTTGCACATCGATGCGCAGTTCCTGGCGCACCAGCTTGCCGCCGGCATTGACAATGAACAGGCGAATCTTGGCGTCCGCGCCGATTTTCATGCGCAGCTGGCCAAGATGGATATCGGCCGCCCCCTGTTGCTGCAGGATGATCCAGGTCACTTCCGCGCCATCCTCGACAACGATATCGCTGACCGAGGACACGAGGGCCGCATCAGAAGTCACCGAAAGGTGACGCTCGATGACGGTTGCCTTGGAACCCTTGCCGAAACGGACCGGGAAGCGGCTGTGAACCTGGCCTGCGCCATGGACCGCCTGCAATTCGATCGGCTTCTCGATATCGGCATCGGCCGGGATATCGAGCACCAGGCCATCGCGCACGAAGCTGCCATTGATGCGGCCAATCGCGTCATCCTTGCTGGCTTCAGCAAGGCCGGCGGCGGCGGAACCATCGAGCAGGCTTTCCGCAAAGCGCGACACGCGAACATCTTCAATCTTGCCGATATCGGCCGTGCCATGCTGCAGATAGGCAACCAGCGAGCCGGCAACCGTCGGCGCCAGCTTCTCGATAACGGGCGCCGGCTGGTCTTCCGGAACGGCGCGCAGCAGGCTCTTCAGATCGGTATAGTGCCACGCCTCGATGCGGCGGGTCGGAAGACCGCCGGTTTTGAGATCATCGAACAGCACGTCACGCGCGGCAACAACAGCGCCGTCGCCCGGCAATTCGCTGAACTTGGCGGTGTAGGCGTCGACCAGCGCGGTTTCCGCTGGCGTCAGCCGGTTGGTAGCTTGAATGTTCATGGACATCACCTCCTGGCCTTTGACTTAGGCCGCTTCACCGATGATGTCGGCGTAACCGTTGTTTTCCAGCTCCAGTGCGAGCGCCTTGTCACCCGAGCGGATGATCTTGCCCTTGTAGAGAACGTGAACGCTGTCGGGCACGATGTAATCGAGCAGGCGCTGATAGTGGGTGATGACGACGGTGGCGCGATCCGGCGACTTCAGCGCGTTGACGCCGTCAGCCACGATCTTCAGCGCGTCGATGTCGAGACCGCTATCGGTTTCGTCGAGAACGCAGAGTTTCGGCTCAAGCAGCGCCATCTGCAGGATTTCAGCGCGCTTCTTCTCACCACCGGAGAAACCGACATTCAGCGGACGCTTCAGCATCTCCATGTCGATCTTCAGGTCGCCGGCCGCTTCCTTGACGCGGCGGATGAAGTCCGGCGTCGTCAACTCGGACTCGCCACGCGCCTTGCGCTGCTCGTTCATCGCAACCTTCAGGAACTGCATGGTGGCGACGCCGGGAATTTCGACCGGATACTGGAAGGCCAGGAAAATGCCCTTGGCGGCGCGCTCGGCGGCGTCCAGTTCCAGAATGCTCTCGCCGTTATAGAGAATGTCACCGGAGGTGACTTCGTAATCTTCGCGGCCCGACAGGATGTAGGACAGCGTCGACTTGCCGGAACCGTTCGGCCCCATGATGGCGGCGACTTCACCGGCGGCAACCTTCAGGTTGAGGCCCTTGATGATCTCGGTTTCGGTATCGGCGATCTTTGCGTGCAGGTCGATGATTTCAAGCATGTTCAATTCTCTCGATCTTGTTTTCTCTCTCTGGAAGAGAAACGTTCAAATGTCTCAGGTCTCAGCGCATCGGTCAGCCAAAATATTACCGCCAAACCGATACCGCTGCCTATCAGAAGAGGCCCGGCGAAAGTCCAACCCGCCAGCAGCCCGCCAACTCCCACAAAGATGCCGCACATCGCTACGAACATGCAAAGCAGTATGAAGAGCGCAAGACCGCCAAGCCGGGCTGTCCCCATCAGCCGACCGAACCTTCCAGCGAAATGCCGATCAGCTTCTGCGCTTCCACGGCAAATTCCATCGGCAGTTCCTGAATGACTTCCTTCACGAAGCCGTTGACGATCAGCGCGATGGCCGCTTCCTCAGGAATGCCGCGCTGCAGGCAATAGAACAGCTGGTCTTCGGAAATCTTCGACGTCGTCGCCTCGTGCTCGAAATGCGCAGACGAGTTCTTCGCCTCGATGTAAGGCACGGTGTGTGCGCCGCACTTGTCGCCGATCAAAAGCGAGTCGCACTGCGTGAAGTTGCGCGTGTTGGTCGCCTTGCGGTGGGCAGAGACCTGACCGCGATAGACGTTTTCCGAAAAACCGGCGGCAATGCCCTTGGCGATAATGCGGCTCGACGTGTTCTTGCCGAGATGGATCATCTTGGTGCCACTGTCGATCTGCTGATGGCCGTTGGAAACCGCAATCGAATAGAATTCGCCACGGCTGTCGTCGCCGCGCAAAATGCAGGACGGGTATTTCCAGGTGATGGCAGAACCGGTTTCAACCTGCGTCCACGAAATCTTCGAACGGTTGCCACGGCAATCGCCGCGCTTGGTCACGAAGTTGTAGATGCCGCCCTTGCCATCCTTGTCGCCCGGATACCAGTTCTGGACGGTGGAATATTTGATTTCGGCATCGTCAAGCGCCACCAGTTCGACAACGGCGGCGTGAAGCTGGTTCTCGTCGCGCTGGGGAGCCGTGCAGCCTTCCAGATAGGAGACGTAAGCCCCCTCTTCAGCGATGATCAGCGTGCGCTCGAACTGGCCGGTGTTCTTTTCGTTGATGCGGAAATAGGTGGAAAGCTCCATCGGGCAACGAACGCCCTTCGGCACGAACACGAATGAACCGTCGGTGAAGACAGCCGAGTTCAGCGTGGCGTAGAAATTGTCCGTCGTGGGAACAACCGAACCGAGATATTTCTTCACCAGCTCCGGATGCTCGCGCACGGCTTCCGAGATCGACATGAAGATCACGCCGGCCTTCGCCAGTTCCGCCTTGAAGGTGGTGACAACAGAGACGCTGTCGAACACGGCATCCACGGCCACCTGACGCTTTTCGACGCCAGCGAGGATTTCCTGCTCTTTCAGCGGAATGCCTAGCTTTTCATAGACGTTCAGCAGCTCCGGGTCGACTTCATCGAGCGACTTCGGGCCGGGGGTGCTTTTCGGCGCGGCATAATAATAGAGATCGTTGAAGTCGATCTTGGGGTAGCTGACGCGCGCCCAGGTCGGCTCTTCCATCGTCAGCCAGCGCTTGTAAGCCTCAAGACGCCATTCCAGCATCCATTCCGGCTCCTGCTTCTTGGCCGAGATGAAACGGATCACCTCTTCCGAAAGGCCCTTCGGGGCCTTGTCGACTTCGATTTCGGTTTCGAAGCCGTATTTATACTGGTCCACATCGATCTGGCGGACCTGATCGATCGTTTCCTGAACCGCTGCCATGTCGTTCTCCAATCTCGCCGGAGCCAAGGTCCGGTGGCTTGTCAACGTATCAAGGCGGAAAGCCGCCTTATTCATCTTCGGGCAAATCGTTCCGAGCCGTTAAACGGGGCGGAGCTTATACCCATGTAAGTGCGGGATGGCGCTTTTCACACATCCCGGCAAGCGGAAAATTGCTATTCCGCAATTCTTTGCCGCATTTTAAGCGGCCTGACCGGAAAGCCTGCGCCGCCCGGCAATTTTCGTGAACGCCGCAAGCGTTCTGTCTATATCCGCCTCGTCAGTCGCGTGACCGAGGGAAATCCTGAGCGCGCCGAGCTTGGGATCGTGCCCCATCGCCGTCAGCACGTGGCTTTCACCCACCTTGCCGGAGGAGCAGGCCGAACCGGCAGAGAGCGCAATACCTTCTATGTCGAAGGCGATCTGTCCGGTTTCGGCTTTCAGGCCCGGCAGGGTGAAAAACGTCGTATTGCCCACACGGGCGACATCGGCACCATGGATGATGACGTCGGGCGCATTGACCCGCATGCCGTTTTCCAGCTTCGCCCGCAGCGCGCCAAGACGCGCCGCTTCGTCCGCCAGCTTCGCGGCCGCCACGACGGCCGCTGCACCGAAACCAATGACCGACAGGGTATTTTCCGTGCCGGAACGATGGCCCTTTTCCTGCCCGCCGCCATGGATCAGCGGTTTCGGCATCATCACCTCGCCGCGCGAAATGAGAGCGCCGGCACCCTTCGGGCCACCGAGCTTGTGAGACGAGAGAACGAGGAAATCCGCATCGAGAGCATTGATATCGAGCGGAATGCGGCCCGCCGCCTGCACGGCATCGACCACCATCAATCCGCCTACCACATGCACAAGCCGCGCGGCTTCCGCCACAGGCTGGAGAATGCCGGTCTCATTATTGACCAGCATGCAGGCGACCATCGGCAGACCAGTGGACTTGTCATGCGACGACAGCAGCACCTCAAGCGCCGCGAGATCGATGACACCCGCTGACGTAACGGGAATTTCCGTAACGTCAATCTTGCCGAACCGGCCGCCTTCCCGGAAAGCGGGATGCTCGATCGCAGACGCGTAAAGGCGGCCATAACGCACAGGCGCGCGCCCCATTTTGAAATCCGGCGTCAAAACCAGATTGGCCGCTTCTGTCGCACCGCTGGTGAAGGTGACATGCGACGCCTGCGCGCCGGCAAGGGCGGCAACATCGCGACGGGCAGCCTCCACGGCGGCGCGGGCAGCGCGCCCTTCCCGATGCACGGAAGACGGGTTGCCGGCAATTTCCAGCGCAGAGACAAGAACATCCCGCACGGCGGGCAGAAGCGGCGCCGTGGCGTTCCAGTCCATATATGTGCGCGTTAAACCCGTCATAGCGGAAAAGCTTCGCTCAATCTTATATGCGCCAAAACGCATTTTTCTTGAAATTACAGTTGCGCTTGCCTTATGACACGACCCGAGTGCTTAAGCACACGCAAAGTTTCGAATTATTCTAAACTGCGTTCTAGAAAAGATGACACAGTTCGTCAAGTCTTCTCATCGGAAGAATGCGGTTGGAGAATGAAAAAACACGACCGGAGTACCAATGCCCGAAGTCATTTTTAACGGCCCTGCGGGTCGCCTCGAAGGCCGTTATCAACCCTCCAAGGAAAAGAGCGCGCCGATTGCGATCATCCTTCATCCGCACCCGCAGTTTGGCGGCACGATGAACAACCAGATCGTCTATCAGCTCTTCTATCTTTTCCAGAAGCGCGGCTTCACGACGCTCCGGTTCAACTTCCGTTCCATCGGTCGCAGCCAGGGCGAATTCGACCACGGTGCCGGCGAGCTGTCTGACGCCGCCTCGGCGCTCGACTGGGTGCAGAGCCTGCATCCCGATTCCAAGAGCTGCTGGGTTGCCGGTTATTCCTTCGGCGCCTGGATCGGCATGCAGCTTCTGATGCGCCGCCCGGAAATCGAAGGCTTCATGTCGATTGCGCCGCAGCCCAATACCTACGACTTCTCCTTCCTCGCCCCCTGCCCGTCTTCGGGCCTCATCATCAATGGCGACGCCGACAAGGTCGCGCCTGAGAAAGATGTGAACGGCCTGGTCGAAAAACTGAAGACCCAGAAGGGCATCCTCATCACCCACCGCACGCTTCCCGGAGCCAACCACTTCTTCAACGGCAAGGTGGATGAGCTGATGGGCGAATGCGAGGACTATCTTGATCGTCGCCTCAACGGCGAACTGGTGCCGGAGCCGGCGGCGAAGCGCATTCGGTGATTGGCGGCGCATTTCTAGCGCACGTCTTGATTTATCGCTAATGATCGACGGTGGGTGTGGCTTACCCCCCTCTGCCCTGCCGGGCATCTCCCCCTCAAGGGGGGAGATCGAATCGTGGCGACCTTCCGGCCATCTTTAACGTATAAGCTTGGGCGAGGAGCAGGCGTCTGGCTGATCTCCCCCCTTGAGGGGGAGATGCCCGGCAGGGCAGAGGGGGGTAAGCCACACCCGCCGTCGATCACTACCCCCGCACCAAAACCCCACCCGTCACCGGCTCCGTCACCCCCGTCGTCCCCGGATAAGTCAGCGGCAGCCCCTTCAGCGATCGCACCGCCAGATAGGCCCAGGCCTCCGCCTCCATCGCCCCGCCATCAAAACCCGCCTCCTCCGCCGCGATCACCCGCGCACCCGACTTTGCTGCAAGCTCGGCAAATTCTCCCATGATCACCGGGTTGAGCCGTCCACCACCGCAAACCACATAGGTTTTCGCCGCCTCCGGCAGATAGCTCGCCGATTTCAGAATGGCAGCACCTGTCAGATGCGCCAGCGTCCGTGCCCCATCCGCCAAGGAGACCTCCCCCTTTTGCGGCGGCACAAAATCACCGCGATCAAGCGAACGACGGATATTGGCCGAAAAAAACGGGCTTTCCATATAACGCGCCACCAACGAGCCAACGACGCTGCCACCCGCCGCCGTCCTGCCGCCCTTGTCGAAGGCTTTGCCGGTATGCGCCTCGATCCACTGGTCGATCAGCATATTGCCCGGACCGCTGTCGAAGGCCGCAAGCCGCCTACCCTCGCCAATATAGGTCAGATTGGAGATCCCCCCAATATTGACGAAGACGGCGGGCGTTTCGAAGCCTTCAGGCAGGTTGGCGGAAAGTGCCATATGGTAGGCAGGGATCAGCGGCGCACCCTGCCCGCCATGCACCATGTCGTTGGCACGCATGTCATAAACCACATCGATACCGGTTTCCTCAGCCAGAAGCGCGCCGTCGCCGATCTGCACGGTCAGCGCCTCATCCGGCCGGTGCAGCACCGTCTGGCCATGAAAACCGATGACATCGATATCACCGGGCTGGAGCCGGTGACGATGGAGAAAGGATTTCACCGCCGCCGCATGGGCAAGCGTCAGCTTGCGCTCAGCCTCCGCCAGATCGCCGGGGCGTTCGCGCCGCTCGCGAATGGATTTGGCCGTCGTGAGCGCCTTCTGCCAGATGGCACGCAGACCCGGATCATAGGGAAAATAACCGCTCGGCCCATGCCGGACCACGCTTTCGCCATCCGTGCACAAAAGGGCGATATCGATGCCGTCCATCGATGTGCCGCTCATCAGCCCGATTGCCGTTTTGACCTCGCCCACCTGCCGCTCCCCTGCAATCTCGAATCATGCTTACCTTGAATCCCGATATTCATGGCCGAAACGGGTGCACATTTCAAAAAACAATGATAAAGCCGCGACGTTCATTGGTTCTCGATGACGGCAAAGGTCCAACCAGAAAGAAAAAGGTTATGTCCAGGTTCAAGTCCGATTTCCTCCGCACGCTCGATGAGCGCGGCTTCATTCACCAGATCTCCGACGAGTCGGGTCTCGACGAACTGTTCGCCAAGGAAACCGTGACCGCCTATATCGGCTATGACCCGACGGCCTCCAGTTTGCATGTCGGCCACCTCACCCAGATCATGATGCTGCACTGGATGCAGAAGACCGGCCACCAGCCGATTTCCCTGATGGGCGGCGGCACCGGCATGGTGGGTGATCCGTCTTTCAAGGAAGAGGCCCGCAAGCTGATGACGATCGACATGATCGAGGACAACATCACCTCGCTCAAGCATGTCTTCGCCAATTACCTCGACTACGACCGCGCCAACAATCCGGCGCTGATGATCAACAATGCCGACTGGCTGCGTGGTCTGAACTATCTCGAATTCCTGCGCGATGTCGGCCGCCATTTCTCGGTCAACCGCATGCTGTCCTTCGACAGCGTGAAGACCCGCCTCGACCGCGAGCAGTCGCTGTCCTTCCTCGAATTCAACTACATGATCCTGCAGGCCTACGACTTTGTGGAGCTGAACCAGCGCACCGGCTGCCGCCTGCAGATGGGCGGCTCTGACCAGTGGGGCAACATTATCAACGGCATCGACCTCGGTCACCGCATGGGGACACCGCAGCTTTACGCGCTGACCTCGCCGCTGCTCACCACCTCTTCGGGTGCCAAGATGGGCAAGTCGGCCTCGGGCGCCGTGTGGCTGAACAAGGACCTGCTGCCGGTCTATGATTTCTGGCAATACTGGCGCAACACGGAAGATGCGGATGTCGTGCGCTTCGCCAAGCTCTTCACCACCCTGCCGATGGACGAAATCGCTCGCATCGCGGCGCTTGGCGGATCGGAGATCAACGAAGCGAAGAAGATCCTCGCAACCGAAGTGACGGCGATCCTGCATGGCCGCGCCGCTGCGGAAGAAGCGGCCGAAACGGCGCGCAAGACCTTCGAGGAAGGCGCGCTCGCCGAAAACCTGCCCTCCATCGAGGTTCCGGCATCCGAACTCGAAGCCGGCGTTGGCGTCCTCTCCCTCATCGTCCGTGCCGGCCTTGCCGGCTCGAATGGCGAAGCTCGCCGCCACGTTCAGGGCGGTGCGGTGAAGATCAACGATCAGGGCATTTCCGACGAGCGTCAGATGGTCGGCACCGGCGAAGTGACCGGCGACGGCGTCATCAAGCTATCGGTTGGCAAGAAAAAGCACGTTCTGGTTCGCCCAGCGTAAGCCAGCACCAAACCCGCATCAAGGGCCGCGAAAGCGGCCCTCAGACTGCTGACAAACCCCTGGCGTGAGCTGGGGGTTTATGATTCATTGGGACATGTTGAAGAAACCTGCTCCTGAACAGACCGCTCTCGAGATGGTGACGCTCGATAGTCTGGTCCCGAAAGATC
>NZ_JAQKGN010000027.1:0-16626 GCF_027956555.1 Agrobacterium sp. ST15.16.055 | reverse complement strand
CAAGCAGGGCGTGGAACATGCTGAGATCGTCTTGCCGGAAGGCGTTAACGCGGAATGGGCCAAGGATCGTTCGGCCTTGTGGAATGCCGCCGAGTTTGTCGAGAAGCGGAAAGACGCCCGCGTTGCCCGCGAATTTGAGATTGCCTTGCCGCATGAGCTTTCGGCCGAGCAGCGCCTAGAGGCAACGCGGGAGATGGCGCAGGATTTGGCGAACCGCTACGGCGCGGCGGTCGATTTCGCCATTCACGGGCCGCACGATGCGAGCGACGTTCGCAATCATCATGCCCACATTCTCATGACCACGCGGCAGGTGACGGAGGACGGGCTAGGCGACAAGACCTATCTTGAGCGCGAAAACAAATGGCTGCTGTCGAATGGTCTGGCGACGACCGACATGCAGCTTCGCGACCTTCGCCAGACGTGGGAGGGGATCGCGAACGAGCGGCTTGCGATGGCCGGTCATGATATTCGGATCGACCATCGTTCGCACATGGAGCGCGGGCTAGAGATTTCGCCAACCGAGCATATGGGCGTCCATGCCACGCAGATGGAGCGGCGCGGCCTCGACGTGGGGCGCACGCGGCTGGACGAGGAAGCGGCGCAGCGGAACGCCGATCTTATCCGCGAGAAGCCGGAGCAGGTTCTAACCCTCATCACCGGCGAAAAGAGCGTGTTCGACCGGCGCGACATTGCCCGGACCCTGCATCGCTACATCAACGATGATGTGCAGGAGTTCCAGAGCGCCTTTGCAAAGGTGATGGCCTCGCCGGCACTTGTGGAGTTGCAGGCCGAGCGGGTGGACACGGCAACCGGGGAAATCGAGCTTGCGCGGTTCTCGACCCGCGAAATGGTCGAGATCGAATCCGGCATGATCGAGAGCGCGCAGCGGATGCACCAGGCGCAATCTCATGGCGTCGATCGCCGGCATGTCGAGCGCGCTATAGATCGGCAGGACGCCGCCATTCAGCGTAGCGCCGGCGATGCTTCCGCCCGGCTGTCGGACGAGCAGCGCCGGGCGATCGAGCATATCACCGGGCCGGAGCGGATTTCCGCCGTGGTCGGTTTCGCCGGCGCTGGCAAGTCCACCATGCTCGCGGCCGCCCGCGAGGCATGGGAGGCCGAGGGCTATCAAGTCCACGGCGCGGCCCTGTCGGGGAAGGCGGCCGAGGGCCTGGAAGAAAGTTCCGGCATCCAGAGCCGCACGCTGGCGTCATGGTCCCGCGGTTGGGAGAACGACCGCGGCATGATCGGCCGCGGCGACGTCTTCGTGATCGACGAGGCGGGCATGGTCGGGAGCCGGCAGCTCGCCCGCTTCGTTGGCGAGGCCGAGGCGCGCGGGGCGAAGATCGTCCTAGTCGGCGACCATGAGCAGCTACAGGCGATCGGGGCCGGCGCACCGTTCCGGGCGATCACGGAGGAAATCGGCCATGCCGAGCTTTCCGAGATACGCCGGCAGCGCGTGGACTGGCAGCGGGAGGCTTCCGTTGACTTCGCCACGCACCGGACGGCCGAGGGGCTGGCGGCATACCGGGATCACGGCGCTATCAGCTTTGCCGAGACAGGCGAGGACGCGCGCGGCCAGATCGTGCGCGATTACCTTGCCGACCGCGACGAGCGGCCGGAGGGAACCCGGGTTGCGATGGCGCATCGCCGTGCCGATGTTCACGCCATCAATGACGCGATCCGGACGGAGCTACAGGACCGGGGCGAGCTGGCGCGGGGCGAGGACGCCGGCGCGCTGTCCTTCCAGACCAATGACGGAAAGCGGGAGTTCGCGCCGGGCGACCGCATCGTGTTCCTTGAGAACAACCGCGACCTTTGCGTGAAAAACGGGATGCTCGGCACCGTCGAGCATGTCGAGGCCGGCCGGATCGTCGCGCAGCTCGACGGGCCGAGCGGCGCGGAAGGGCGCAGCGTCAGCGTGCCGATGGGCGACTATCAGGCGATCGACCACGGCTATGCGACGACGATTCACAAGAACCAGGGCGCGACGGTCGATCGGTCATATGTGATGGCGTCGGGCACGATGGACCGGCATCTAACCTATGTCGCCATGACCCGGCATCGTGACGGGGTGCAGCTCTACGCCGCCCAGGACGAGTTCACCAATGCCGGCCGCCTGGTCGAGCATGGGGCCGCGCCCTATGAGCACGACCCGCAGAAGTCCGACAGCTATTTCGTGACGCTGGAAAACGACAAGGGCGAGCAGCGCACCCTATGGGGCGTTGATCTTGAGCGGGCCATGAAGGAGGCCGCGCCGGAGATCGGGGAGAAGATCGGCCTTCAACATCTAGGCTCTACCCCCGTCACCTTGCCCGATGGCACCGAGACGCACCGGAACGCATGGAAGGTTCAGGACGCCGGCGAGCTGGCCTATGACCAGCTAGAACGCCGCCTGTCCCGGTCGGGCGTGAAGGAAACGACGCTCGACTATACCCGCGACTTTGCCGAGCGGCGCGGGATCGCGGAGCAAATGGGCGTCCGCAGCGAGATCGAGATTCCGGCCGAGCGCGCGGCCGGGCTACGTGCGGAGCGGGAACCGACGGCCGAGCGGGAGCGCATCGAGGACCGCGCGCCGAGATCCTCGCAAAAAGTCGGCGCGGATCTCGCGCAGGATCTTCGTGCAGATCCGCGCGAGGATCTCGCCGGCGATCGACAGCAGCGCCGCAATCCGTTCGAGGGCCTGAAACTCGGGCGCGGCGCGGCGGCCGAGGGGCCGCAGCAGGATCGCGTCGGCGAGGACGGCCCGCAGATCGACCAGAAACGGCCGCAGCAGGCCGAGAAGCAGCGGCGCGGTATGTTCGCCGGCCTCAAGCTCAATGCGCGCCCTGCGCCCTCACAGGAGCGCACAGAGCGGCCGGAAAGGGAAGGGAGCTTGCGGCAGGCGCCGACGCCCGACCGCCCCCATACCGATAAATTGGCCGAGCGGGCGCGGGGGCAGTCGCCGCTTGAGCAGGCCGTTGACCGCTATTCGCGGGCCTATCAGTCGATCGACCAGCACCGGCGCGACGGCCTGCCCGTTCTCGACATGCAACGGCAGGAAATGCAGCAGGCCGGCCAGCAGCTCGACCAGGTGCGCGACGGTCTGAAAGATTTGATGCGCTCGACGTTGGAAAACGACCCGGCGACCGCGCGCGCCATGACCGAGCTTTCCGGCCGGGAGCGTGTCGCGCATGTTATCGACGGGATGAAGCGCGAAAACGCCGCGCTGCAAGACCCGAATATCCGGGCCGAGCGGTTCGTTGAACGCTGGCAGGAGCTACAGGGGCAGCGCCGGGAGCTTCGCGGCTGGCAACATGACGATGCCCGCGCCAAGGTTGAAAGCCAGATGAACGGCATGACCAAGAGCCTTGAGCGTGACCCGCAGGTAGATTCCATCCTGCGCAATCGCCGGCAGGAGCTTGGAATCGGGCAGGAGCTTCGCCGCGAGCAGACCATTGCCCGCGCGCTGCAAGATGAAATGACACGCGGCCACCGGCTTAGCCGGGGCATCGGCATGGAAAGGTAGGCACGGAGAACATGGCGGAGCTGGACGACGACAGGGAAGGAATCGAGCCGGAAGCACTGGACGAGGACGCCGGCGATCCGGCCGCCGCGTTCGACGCGCTACGGCGCACGATCGAGACGCAGGGCGCGCAGATCGGCGCGGAAATGACCGTGATGCGGCGCGGGCTGGAAGCGGCCTTTGACCAGCTCGAAAAGATCGAGCCGGCGCAGGACTATAAGCCCCAGCTCGCCCAGCTCGTGCAGGCGCTCGACAATGTTGCGGAGCGGATGCACGGCGTAGAGCAATCGCCCATTCTCAAGCAGGGCGCGCAGCACTATGCGGCGCTCCTCGAGCGCAGCGGCGAGGCCCTGATACGCACCGCCGCGCAGCAGCTCGAGCGGCAGGCGGCCGACCTCGAGCGCGCCGGCCGCAATCTTTCGGCGCACGTCGCCAGCGCGCGGGAGCGCGATCGTCAAAATTGGTGGCTTGTCGTCGCCTTCGCTATCGGCCTGCTCGCCGGCGCGCTGGTGATGCTGTTCCTTCCGCGCCTGTTGCCGTTCTCGGCCGCGCCGCGTGTCGCCAGCGTCGTCATGGGCGAAAGGCCGTGGCAGGCCGGCATGAGCCTCATGGCGTTCGGCAGCCCGGAAGCATGGCAGCGCGTGGCGTCGGCCGATCAGCTCCTTGAAGTGAACAGGGAGGCGGTAGCGGCTTGTTGGGAGGCCGCGCGCACGGCCGGCGAGGATCAGCGTTGCACCATCACCGTGAAAGCGCCGGGGCAATAGATTGCTGCCCCGGCGTGAAGTTCAGAAGGCGAACTTAGCCTGGCCTTTGTCTTCGACAGGGCGCAGCCGGGCATAGGCAAGAAGATCAGCGATCGAGCCGCCCTTGTCTCGCCAGCCATAGAAGGTGTCTTCCCCGAGAAGGACATAGTGCCATTCGGAATCGCTACGCTGTTCCGGAGGAAGGGCGTTGATCCGGTCGCACCATGAAACGGCGGCCTTGCGCTTGCGCAGCACGTTCGGGCTGGTGAGCTGGCCTTGTGCCTTTGTTTCCACCAGATAAATCGCGCCGCTTGCTCTCACGAAGAAATCCGGCGAATAGAACGCCGGAAGCCCATCTTCCTTGATGTATCGCAGGCGCGCGAAGGTGTGTTTCTGCTCGTTGATCTTGCAGAAGGCTTCAACGCTGGCGTCACGCTCGCAGGTTTCCATAAATGCCAGTTCAAGGCCGCCGTTCCGCGAGGGGTAGGGAAGGCGCAGATAGATAGCTTTCTCGACGGCCAGCGATGACCCCTCCCGCATGGCGAGCTTGGGCACTTCCGAAAGACGCCGATGCGCGACCTCGGCATTGGCGACAATCACGCTGTCTTCCGCTTCGAGAATGGCGCGCGCCCACACCTTGATAATGTGCTCTGTCACCGGGTCGATCAGCAGGACGCGCCAGTTCTCATCCGTGAGAGGGTCTAGCTCCTGGCCGAACAGGTGCCGACGAATGAAGGTGTCGATGCCCTCGGCCATCTCGGCCCGGTTTATCTGGATATAGGGGAACTTGCTGGCGTTGGCGAAAGCCTTCGAGCTGTTTGTGGTATCCGTCAGGGTGACGGCTTCCGTGATCCGGCGCGTGATCCGGGCCAGGTAGTCATTATATCCCGTCGCGGTCATCACGCCGCCATGCACGCGATAGTCGCCAAAGCGCGTTTTCGCCTGCACGTCTTCGGAATGGAACTTCTCGCCCTGGCCGATCTGCCCCTTGAGTTGTTGGAGCGAAAACGATCCGAACGGCGCGAGGCTCGAGGGGTCGATATGGGTATCTTCCAGCGCCTCGACCTGTTCCCGCAGGATGAAGGGTATGGCGAAATCGTATTCCTCGAAGCCCGGCCGGAGGCCAACCGAGATCAGGTCGCCGGTCGAGCTGCCATTCGCCTCGTCGTCGTCATCATCTGCTTCAGCCGCCAAGCCTTCCTGAATCAGCTCGTCATAGAAGCCCTGGAACGCCGGATGCTCCACGATCGAAAGAATGTCGATCATGTTGGAGGGTGTCTTTCCGCCGCGAATGAGCTGGCGGTTCTCCCGCTTTATGTCGTCGTATTCATTGCCGCGCCACATCAGACGCAGGCCGCGCCCGATCGTCTGTTCAAGCAGGATGCCGGCGCTCGATGCGCGCAGCGGGACAATGACGCAGATGTTGTTCACGTCGAAGCCTTCGCGCAGCATGAGCACGCTCACGATGACGCGCGGGGATTTGTGACGGTCCACGTCGAACAGGCGTTCGCGCAGCACCTTCCATTCGTCGGGCTTCAGCTCGCCCTTGCGGTTGGAATCGACGCGCAACACTTCGTCGTCGGCCAGCCCTTCGAGCTGCATGAAATCGGCAACAAGGGGCGTCACCGTGGTATCCTCGCAGACCACCAGCATTTTTGGATGCTTGTCCGGGTCGAGGGCGGCGAAATCGGTTTCCAGCTTCCGGAGCTTGGTCAGGCCGGCGCGCAACATGATACGCTGCCCTTCGGACAGCATGGGGTTGCCGTTCTCATCCCGATCGGCCTTGAAATCCAGTTCCTCATGGCTCAGCGCGCCGATTTCGGAGCGTTTGTCGAGGACAAGGGATTTGACCAGGCCGGTGCGCATGGCCGTCTTCAGGTCGAAATCAACGGCGATGTGCGGGAAATAGGATTTCCGGCTGTTCCGGCCAGTCCCGACCTCGTTATAAGGCGTGGCCGAAAAGTCCACCTGGACGAAGCGGCGGCCCTTGGGTTCCGCGATCAGGTTGAGGCTCTTTTGCCATTCAACCTCCGTCACCTCGCCTTCCCGCTTGAACTCGTGGATATGGTGCGCCTCGTCGTTGAAGACCATGAGCGCGGGCAGGTCTTTCAGGTAGGAGAGGATGCCGCCGCGCTCATAGCGACGGTTCAGCACGTTCAAATCATTGCCTTGGTTGGTGCCGGGCGTCAGGGGAAGGATGCTTTGCACAACGGCTTTCGGATCGGCGGATTCACCCGGCGCGGTGATTTCCTCATCTTCAAGCGGTTCGCCTTCTTCCGACAGCACATGCCAATTGGAAATGGCGATGATGCCGCCGGCCGTGACCTTGCGGCCAATGTCCTCTTTCGGGCAGACTGCCCCTTGAACGAAGCGGAAAACTTCATCCCGGTAGGAATCGGGAATGAACAATTCTTGGAAGACCGACAGGTCGGAAATCGAGAAATCGCGCTTGCCGTCACGTTCCTTCCCCATGAAGGCGTCAAGCAGCCGATCGTAAACGATCAGGCCGGGGGCTACGACGAGGAAGTTTTTGGTGTAGCGGTCGCTATCCGGCGCGCGGTTCGCATTGAGAATCTGCCAGACCATAAGGGCTTGCAGCACCCAGGTCTTTCCCGTTCCGGTCGCCATTTTCAGGCAATATTTCGGATAGGCGTTTTTCGGCGCGCGGATGATTTCGGAATCTCGCGTGCTGGTCAGCATCACGTCAGGGGCGGCGATCTGGTAGAGGTCTTTCAGGGACGCAATGCCCAAAACCTCATGGGCATAGATCACGTTCAGCAGGGCTTGCCGCTGACCAGGATGGAAGTTGAAGGTGCGGGCGTCCTGAAATTCAGTCTGGAACCACCATTTCAACAGCTCGGCCGTGATCTCCGAGACATGATCTAGGATAGGTGCTTCGCCGCTTTCCAGGCCGGCGCAGGCGTCTTCGACCTTGGCGGTCAATCCCTTGGCAAGCGAAAGATCGTTGATGCTCGCCATCATGCCACCTCGATTGTCGCTTCGGCCTCGAAGCCGAACACATCGACCACGCGCACGCAGACGCGGCGCGGGCCGGCCTTTTTGGGAAGGCCGGTAAGCCGGGCCGTGGTGACGACGCGATAGGCATCGGCATCGTTCTCGGTGTTTCCGCGATAGTCCTGCCACACAGAGCGGAACACCTCGCCGTCATAGTCAGGATCGACGCTCCAATATTCTATCAATGCCAGCGGATCGGCGTTGATGACATTTTGCAGTTTTTCCCGGTTGGCCTCGTCAAGGTTCAAAGCATCGGGTGATAGCAGCACATAGTTGGCGATCGAAACAGAAAGGGCTTCATTGTCGCCCTGACGGTCGCGCGCGATTGAGCCGAGCTTGAGATATTGTAGCGACGAGAAACGCACTTCGTCGGCTTTGAGCTTGTGCCCCTTCTTCTTCAGCCGGTCGAGCAGATCGGGCGGGATCACAAGCACTTCCAGTCGGTCCCCCTGCCCCAGTGCCTCAATGTCATGGCCGATCGTGGGGGAGAAATTCCATCCTAGGATAACGACCTTATCCCACCCGCCCATGAGGTTGTCGCGGATTTCGATTGCACGGCGCAGCGTGGCGAGGCCGGTCATCTTGTTGGGGCTGTCCGCGAGGACGAGCGTTTTGCTTCCTTGAATCCGACCCATGTTCTTGTTCGGGTTTTCCTCGACGGGCAACGGAAGCGCGCCATAGAGGCCGAGCACGATTTCAGCCAGATCACCGATGCGGAAGCGGCTCCCCATCGTGGAGCGCATCTGTTCAACCTGATAGTCGCCAATGTGCTGATAAAGAAACGGCTTAGCATCGAGGTCGATGAGCCGCTTTCTCATAATCATACAGGCTGGTTTGCCTATATCTGATACGACCCATTTGCGGTTATTTGCTTCCGCTACGGCCGCGACCACCCCAGAGCCTCCAAAGAAGTCGGCAACTATGGAGCCGGGCTTTGAAGCTGTTTTCACGATACGCTCAATGAGTGGCCACGGTTTTTCGGTGTCATACCCTACCCTTTTGCGCCCATCGACAGGATAACGGCCAGCAATAGCCATCACCCACCAATCTTCAGGAATTTTCCCCTTTTCTTCCAAGCTGTAGTCGTCAGCTATAAATCCAGAGCCTTCTAATCCGGACTTGAAATTCCCAAGTGTCTTCTCACTATGCTTCTCACGAATATCTTGGTCCTGAAAAATCCATTCATCGGATTTTGAGTACCAAAATATCGTGTCGTGTTTCCTATTGTATTGGCGCATTCCGGGCGATCCGGGGCCGTGATAGCACCAGACAATTTCATTCCGGAGGTTTTGTTTTCCGAAAATTTCGTCCATTAGTATTTTAACGTAATGACCAACATGCCAGTCAATATGTGTGAATATTGACCCTGTTGGGCTAAGTAATTCGCGCATTAACGATAGCCGTGGAACCATAGAGCGCAGATATGAAAATGCACCGTCGCGCCAAGTGTCTGTATATGCAAACTGCTCAATAATAGTTGGCTTTTGACTTATAAGGATATTTCCAGTTTCACTATCAAATGACGGTAATTTAACAGATGTTCTATAGTCAGCCTTACTATCAAATGGAGGATCAATATAAATTAAGTCGATTTTACCTCTAAGCGATTCATTGTCTTCGCTTCCGGCAAGCAGCGCAGCGATTGCAAGAAGATTGTCGCCGTAAATTAACCTGCTGGCATGATCGCTTGGGGTGTCTTTAATTCCGGAAAACAGATTTTTCCAATCTGTATCTTTCGATGGAATAACAAGCTCGCGTGTTTGGAGTCCGAGGCGATAGTTGCTCTCGGCACGCTCTATAACGCGCTCCGCTTCCTTCTTGCCTTCCGCGACGATTGACGGAAGTTGTTCTAGCAAACTTTTCATACAAAGCCCCTACCCGCGCTTTGCGCGGCTGTATTCCTATTGTCGCCGGTTCAGATCAGTGCCGCTTGCGGATCGAGCGGCTTACCCTTGAAGGGCGCGACGTTGATTTCCCCTTCCCGCTTGCGGGCCTGGGCAATGTCATAGCTGTTCTGCATCCGCATGAGCGTATCCATCGACACGCCGAAAGCCTTCTCGACCCGGAGCGCCATTTCCGGGGAAAGATGCGCGCGCTCGTTCAGCATGGCCGACAACGCCGCCCTCGTAACACCTAGAACTTGCGCCGCGCTCGTGACCGAAAGGCCAAGAGGCTCTATGATCTCACTTTTGACGAAGCCGCCGGGGTGGGCGGGGTTTTTCATACGGATGCCCTGCATCGCACTCATAGCCACCTCCTAGTGGTAATCTTCATAGTCGAGGTCGATGATCTCGATTTCAGTTTGGTCGATCCGGAACGTGATCCGCCAGTTCTTGGTAACGAACAGGCTCCAGGTGCCTTTTCGATCGCCGGTGAGCTGATGGGCCTTCCAGCTCGGGACCGTGCGCAGCTCGTCTTCCCGCTCCATATCTTGCAGGAAGGTGACGATGCGACGGACTTTCGGCACTACGGCCGCCTGCAAGCCGGTGGCGTCATCATCTTCGATGAATCGGCGCAACCCCTTATGGACCACGTTTCGGATTCTCATGTGCCGTCACTATCAGGCTGAAACGTATAGTGTCAAGCGACGCTATACGTTTGCGTCATTTCATGGCCTTGTCGCGTAAGTCGTAAAACCTGCAACAGATCGGCCACCCCCGGAAAATCAGGGCTTTTCGTGTCGCATGTCTTTGTCGCAAGTGATAGAAAACTTGCGACATGATTTGCGACAGGGGGAAGCCGTGAACCGCCAACCAGATTCCGACGCCGGCCGCGTGTTCATCGGCTATGCCCGCGTTTCGACTCGCGGCCAGGACCTCGATGCGCAGCGGGCCGCCCTGGGCGCGGCCGGCTGCGTCCGCATCTTCGAGGAAAAGGCTTCCGGGGCGAAGCGGGACCGGCCCGAGCTGGCGCGGATGCTCGACCATCTGCGCGCCGGCGACGTGGTGACGATCACCAGGCTAGACCGCCTCGCCCGATCGACCGGCGACCTTCTGGCGATCGCGGAGCGGATCAAGGAGGCCGGCGCTGGCCTGCGTTCGCTGGCCGAGCCGTGGGCCGATACCACGACGCCGGCGGGGCGCATGGTGTTGACCGTGTTCGCCGGCATCGCGGATTTCGAGCGCAGCTTGATCGTGGAGCGCACGAGCGCCGGCCGGATCGCGGCGAAAGCCCGAGGCGTGCGGTTCGGGCCGTCCCCTGCCCTGTCGGCCGAGCAGATCGCGCACGCGCGCCAGCTCATCAGGGACGAGGAAAAGCCGGTTGCGGAAGTCGCCCGGCTCCTGAATGTGCATCGCGCCACCCTCTACCGGGCGCTTGAGAACGCATTAACGTGAATACGCATTGACGTAACCACGTTTAGTTGCCGGCCCTAGAAGTAGTGCCTTTCGCGCCCCCTTACGCAAAGGGTTGCAGAATCGGGCGGTTTCGGGTCTTTCTAGTAACGATGAAAAGCGATTCTGATAGGATTCGGAGGGACGTGGCCGCGCACCGACAAAGGTTGCGAGAGGCTGGCCGCACCTTCGTAAACACCGATCTTCCCGTTGAGCTGGTCGCGCGACTTGACCGGATCAAGGAAGAACGGGGCGCGTCATCGCGCTCGCCGATCATCGAGGAAGCGTTGAGGTTCTATATCGAAGCGAAGCAAGGGACATAACGGCAAAACGCCCGACCGTTGGCGCGGTCGAGCGTTTTTGTAGGCCGTCAGACACACCGTAGAGACGGGGCCAAAGCTCTCCCCTTATCTACGCTACAGCACTCCAATCCGCAAGATTGATTCTTGCGGAAAGAGGGAAGTCGTGCCTGCCGTCCGCGCCGTCATGTCCTTCAAATGGAAGGATGACAGGCATGTTGAGGACGCAGATCGCGGCCGCGATCGGCTGCGCGCGCGTAAGCGCGCTTGATGAGATCATGCGGGAGGTATGGACGCGCTACAGCGCTGGCCAGCTCACCGAGGAAGACGCCGGGCAGCTCTCCACGCTCGCCCATGAGCGCCGCGAGGCGTGGCGGGGATCGGGACAGGCCGGGCTTGGCCTGGTCATGCCCCCGGCCGAGCGATGCCCGACGCCAGTTCGCCGGCATAGCCATATCCGGGGACGATCGGAGGGCCGCATATGGCGGCCGACGACGCGCAAGGACGTGCAGGCGATCTTGAAGGCGGCCGAAATCTACAACGAGGCCGGCTTGCACGAGAAGGGCGAGCGCAGCGGGCCGCTAGGATCGGTGGCGCTGGACGTGCTGCGGCTGTTCGTCAATCTCATCGACTTCCGCACCGGCCGGCTTGAGCCGTCAATCACCACGATTATGGATCGGCTAGGCCGGTCGCGCGATACGATCGTGCGGGCGCTGAAGAACCTGCGGGCGCATGGCTTCATTGACTGGCTGCGGCGCTATGAGCCGACCGGGAACGAAGGGCGCGGCCCACAGGTGCAGCAGGCCAGCAACGCCTATCGCCTGTCCCTGCCGGAGAAGGCCCGGCAGTTCCTTGGACGGTTCGGCAAGGCCCCTCCCCCGCCCGCCGATCATGGACAGGATCAGCGGGCTTGGAGCGAGGCAATCGACGCCTACAAGACCACCCTGCCCCTCGATGAGCGAACGCAGATCGACGCCGGCGATAGCCCGCTAGGACAGGCCCTTGTGCGCATGGCGAAAAGCTTCATGAAACGTGAGTCCGATAACCAGACTGAATCCCCATCTGATCTTTATCTAAGAGGGAAAACATAAGCGGTCGCCGCTGTTCGGGCCGCTTTCGCGGCCCTGCGGCGGTTCCGATTCGCTTATAGGGCGGATCGGAAAGCGGCACCATCACCGCCCAAACCGCACCGTTCGCGCCTGCGGCCAGCGTCCTATGGGCATTCGAGAGGGAGTGAGGGACAAGGTCGGCGCTTAATTATTTACGTTAATACGTATTAACGTGTAAACGTATTACCCTGTTAGAAGGCGATGGCGGCGGCCGGGAAAACGTGCTAGAGTGTACACAATTCAACACACGGAGGCGTTTCCATGACCGCCAGCACCACCATGACGATTCGGGTTAGGCCCGATGTGAAAGAAAAGCTCGACCGGATCGCGAACGACACGCAGCGAAGCAAATCCTTCCTCGCCGGCGAGGCCGTCGCCGCCTATGTCGATCGCGAGCTTGAAATCATCGACGGTATCAAGCGCGGCATGGCTGATGCGGCGGCCGGCCGAGTGATCCCCCATGCGCAGGCCGTCGCGGAAATGCGTGAGGTTATCGAGGAAGCGAAGCGCCGGAAAGCCGCGCGCGGATGAGGCCGGTTGTCTGGTCGATTGAGGCGCAGCGGGATAACCTCGAAATCCTGCGCTATATCGCAGAGGACAACCCATTCGCTGCCGAACGGGTCGTGGACGCGATCGAGGACGCCGGGAACAAGCTCGGCGAATTTGCGACCGGCCGGCCGGGGCGGGTGAGCGGAACCTATGAAAAGTCCCTCGCCCGGCATCCCTACATCATCGCCTATGAGCTGCGGGACGTGGGGGGCCGGGAAAGCGTCGTGATCGTGCGCGTCATCCACACGTCGCGCGACTGGCTGGCCGAGGAATGGCCGCACTAGCTTAAAGACGTAGTAACGTCCTTAGCTATATGTTTTAATACGTATTCACGCAAAGAAGGATTGACGCATGAACGTCATTGCGTTTTTGAGCCAGAAGGGCGGGAGCGGAAAAACCACGCTTTCGGTTCATACCGCCGTGGCGGCCGAGGCGACCGGCGAACGGGTTTGCGTCATCGACGCGGACCCACAGGAGAGCGCGACCGCATGGGCGAGCGCGCGGGAAGCCGGAACGCCGATCGTGGCCACGGCGCAGGCCGGGGAGCTGGACGCCGCGCTTAGGGCGGCCGAGGGCGAGGGCATGACCTTGGCCGTAGTGGACGCCCCGCCCCATGCCGCCCCGGCGGCCGGCCAGATCGCCCGAAGGTCGGAGCTGGTCTTGATTCCGGTCCGACCGTCCGCGTTTGACCTCGCTGCGGTCCCGGCCGCCGTCGAGATCGTGGCGGCCGCGAAGGTGCGCGGCGCGTTCGTCCTGTCTGCCTGCCCCTTCCGTGCGCCCGAGATCGGGGAGACGCGCGCGGCGCTGGAAGCCTACGGACTGCCGATCGTTCCCGGCGAGATTACCGACCGGCGCGCGTTCGCCCGCGCCGTCACGACTGGCAGCGCCGTGACGGAGTTCGAGGCCGAAGGGAAAGCAGCGGAGGAAATCCGGGCTTTGTGGGCGTGGATTAAAAGCACGTTAGAACGTAAATAGCTGAATACGTAAGCGCGTATTGAAGGAGCGAAACCTATGGCAAAGAAAGCAACCGGCCTCGCGGCCTTCACCCGCCCGAAGGCCGGCGCGGAGGCCACCAGCCTTGCAGCGATCGAGGACGATCGCCCGGCCGTGGAAATCCCGACGCCGAGGCGAAAGAGGGGAGGGGGCGAGACTGTCGCGCTTACGGTCAAGGTCCGGCGATCGGACTGGCAGCGCCTTCGCCAGCTCGCGGATGCAGAGGGGACGACAATTCAGGCGATGGCCGAGGCCGGGCTTTCGGCGGTTCTGGCACAGCACGGATTGCCGCCGATCGAGCCTTATGCACGTTGATACGTAAATAGCTAAATACGCTAATGCTTGCGTGTGTGGCCCGCCCCCCCGGCCGTCCCTACGGCCCTAGATGATGAGAGCGGGCCGGCCGGGGGGCTGTCGTCGCGGCCGGGCGTTTCCCTGAATAGAGCTTGCACCAGGTCGGCGGTGGATCGCGGCGCAAGCCGCGCCGGCACGGAGGCGAACGCGCTCCCCAATAGCGCCGTAGAGAGCCGGAGGGCCGTTCGTAACAAAGTCCCGGCGCAAAGCGCCGGGTCCGCTTCCTGTCACGTCAGGCAGCGTCATACAGGCCCCGAAACTCGGGATCGGCATAGTAGGCGAGCTTTCCGGCGACGATCGGCCGTTGCCCGGCGAGGAACAGCAATTCGACATGCTGCGGCAGGTTGCGGACCTCATCAGGGGTCAGCAGCGGGCGGGCCGTGTGTTGCTCGCCGTAGGAAATCCCGGATTTGTCGGAATCGAGCGCGCGGCTCATGGTCTGGAACACAACGGTTTCCTGCCCGAGCAGATCGGAGACAAGCCGGGCGCTGTCGTGATCGTTGACGCCGAACACCTGCAGGACGCCGGCGTTTGACAGGAAGGTGCCGGCGCGTTGGCCGTAGGTGGCGCGGAGCTGGTGAACGTCCTGCAGGATGGGCCAGAGCTGGACGCCGTAGCCGGCCATGAGGCCCATTGCGCGCTCGACGGGGGCCAGATGGCCGAGGGCGGCGAACTCATCGAGCAGATAGAGGACCGGCACGGCGGGTTTCGCCGGATCGCGGGCCATGTCGATCAGGCTTTGCGAGACGAGCAGGCGCAGCCAGCGGGAATAGGTGGACAGGCGATCGGGCGGCAGGACGAGGAACACCGAGACGTTGCGGCGCTTGAGATCGGCAAAGCGGAAGTCAGATCGGCCGAGTACGGCGGTCATGCGCGGGCTGTCGAGAAAATGGGTATGGCGCTGCGCGGCCGAGAGGACGCCGGCGGCCTCCCGATCGGATTTGCCGAGGTGGCGATTGGCGGCGCGCGCGATCAGGCCGGCCGCTTCGTCGGTTTCCTGCATCCGCTTGAGCAGAGCGGCGAACTGTTCCGGGGGGAGGGTAAGATATTCGCGCAGGGTGGCGAGATTGAGCCGGCCGCTGGATTCGTGGGCGGCAATCTTCAGGATCAGACCGGCGATCAGCGCCTTGGCTTCCTCGTTCCAATGCGCCTCGCCGGCCATGCCCGGTTCATCGAACACGAGGGCGTCGGCAAGGGTGCTGGCGTCTTCCGCGACATCGAGGCCGGCCGGGTCGAGCGTGTCGAGCGGATTGAAGGCGGCCGAGGGCTGGCCGGTGACGCCGAAGGGGTCGAGGACGTGAACCGGGCCGAATTGCTGGCGGGCGCGTCCGGCGATTTTTGCATTTTCGCCCTTGGGGTCGATGCAGATCACGGACCGGTCGGCGGTGAGCAGGTTAGGGATGATGGTTCCCACCCCCTTGCCGGTGCGCGTCGGTGCCATCGTCAGCAGATGGGCCGGGCCGTCATAGCGCAGGAGCTTTCCGGTCTTGCCGTCGCGGCCGATCAGCAGGCCGGAATCGGTGCGGGCAATGGCGGCGGTTTCCTTGTCGGTGGCGAAGCGGGCCGAGCCGTGGGTTTCGCCGTCCATATCCCCGAAATGGATAATCAACGGATTGGTGAGGAAGCGGAAGGCGAGCGCCAGCAGCACCAGCAGCGTGACGAGATCGAGCAGGAGAACCGGAACCGAGCCGACGCGAAAGCCGATTTGTTCGAGAGCGAAGCGGCCACCGAAGCCGACGACGAACAGGACGATAACAAGGAGGAACAGAAGTCCGAGAAGCGGTTTCCAGATGCGGAAAGGTGCGGCGAGCAGAGCGACGAACGCCCATAGCGGATCACGCGCGGCCTGCCGCATCATGTTCTTGAACGCACCCCATGCAAGTCTCGCCTGACTCATGCGGCCGTCCCCCCGGCGCTGCCTGTCGTCTCCCCGGCCGGCGCGTTGCCGATCAGGTCGGCAAACAGTTCCTTGTCACCGGGGCGCGTCAGGAAGTCGGGCAGCTCACGCTTGAGCCATTCGCCCAAGCGCCGGGAAAATTCCTCATCCTTGCCGTGTTCGAGGCGATGCAGGACGAGCGCGCCGAGCAGCACCTTGCGGCGCGTGTCGTTGGCGCGTTCCTGCTTCGACAGTCGGGCCTTGAGCGTGGCGCGCTGCGCATCCAGTTCGGCCAAGCGTTGTTCGATCGTTTTGCGCGCCATTCCTCAAATCTCCTTTTCCGGTTGTTCGCCTAGACTATCATTCCCGACCGTCTTTTCCAGCGTTTGCCTGTTACGCTTGAGTTTTCAGCGGTTTTGCATCACAATCCGGCCTCAATTCATTGCATCGACCTTGCCGCGAGCGCCACACCGATCGGCGAAAGAGCGTAGCGATTGAGTTGAGAAGGGCGCACTTACGAGTTGCTTCGCAACTCAGCGCGCCGCCAGCTAGGAGGCTGGCGGAAAAGGTGGAAACAGGATCGAGGAAACGGGTTGGCGATCTACCATTTGAGCATGAAGCCAGTTTCGAGAGCAAGCGGACGCAGCGCCGTCGCCTCAATGGCTTATCGTGCCGGAGAGAAGCTGACCAACGAGCGCGACGGAATCACGCATGACTACACGGCCAAGCAGGGCGTGGAACATGCTGAGATCGTCTTGCCGGAAGGCGTTAACGCGGAATGGGCCAAGGATCGTTCGGCCTTGTGGAATGCCGCCGAGTTTGTCGAGAAGCGGAAAGACGCCCGCGTTGCC
>NZ_JAQKGN010000026.1:0-19605 GCF_027956555.1 Agrobacterium sp. ST15.16.055 | reverse complement strand
CATACGCCTTGAACTCGCCGAAGAACTTCGTGATTGCCGCCGTCAGCGACGTCTTGCCATGGTCAACGTGACCGATCGTGCCAATGTTGACGTGCGGCTTCGTCCGCTCAAACTTGCTCTTTGCCATTAGTGGCTCTCCATTCTTGTCCCTTGACGGGAATAATCTTCAAAATTCGGTGGGGCGTACCCCGATCACTTCTGACCGGAGTACTTAGCCTGGATTTCCTGCGCCACGTTCGACGGAACCGGCGAATAGTGGTCGAACGTCATCGAGTACTGCGCGCGACCCTGCGACATGGAGCGCAGGTTGTCGACGTACTTGAACATGTTCGCGAGCGGAACATGCGCGTTGATGACGACGGCGATACCACGGCTTTCCTGGCCCTGGATCTGACCACGACGGGAGTTCAGGTCGCCGATAACGTCGCCGACATAGTCTTCCGGCGTTACGACTTCGACCTTCATCATCGGCTCGAGAAGCTGTGCGCCAGCCTTCTTCGCTGCTTCACGGAAGCAGGCGCGCGAAGCGATTTCGAAGGCGAGAACCGACGAGTCGACATCGTGGAATGCACCGTCAACCAGCGTCGCCTTGACGCCGAGCATCGGGAAGCCAGCCAGCGGACCGGAAGACAGAACGCTTTCGATACCCTTCTGAACGCCCGGGATGTATTCCTTCGGAACAGCACCGCCGACGATCTTCGACTCGAACTTGAAGTCTTCGCCTTCGGGGTTCGGTTCGAAGATGATCTTCACGCGGGCGAACTGGCCGGTACCACCGGACTGCTTCTTGTGCGTGTAGTCTTCTTCGTGCTGACGGGTGATCGTTTCGCGGTAGGCAACCTGCGGCGCACCGACGGTAGCTTCAACCTTGAATTCGCGACGCATACGGTCGACGATGATGTCGAGGTGAAGTTCGCCCATGCCGGCAATGATGGTCTGGCCGGATTCGTCGTCGGTCTTGACGCGGAAGGACGGATCTTCTGCAGCCAGACGGTTGAGCGCGAGGCCCATCTTTTCCTGGTCGCCCTTGGTCTTCGGCTCGATCGCGATCTGGATGACCGGCTCGGGGAATTCCATGCGCTCAAGGATAACCGGCTTCAGCGGATCGCAGAGCGTGTCACCCGTGGTGGTTTCCTTCAGACCGGCCAGAGCAACGATGTCGCCTGCATAGGCTTCTTCGATGTCTTCACGGCTGTTGGAGTGCATCTGCAGCATACGGCCGACGCGCTCGCGCTTGTCCTTGACCGTATTCATGACCGACGTGCCCTTTTCGAGCTTGCCGGAGTAGATGCGTGCGAAGGTGAGCGAACCGACGAAGGGGTCGTTCATGATCTTGAAGGCCAGCATGGACAACGGCTCGGAATCGTCAGCGTGACGCTCGATTTCGGCTTCCGTCTTGGCGTCGATGCCCTTGATCGCCGGAATATCCAGCGGCGAAGGCAGGTAGTCGACGACGGCGTCGAGCAGCGGCTGAACGCCCTTGTTCTTGAACGCGGTTCCGCAGAACATCGGGTGGAACTTCACGTCGATGGTGCCGCGGCGAACCAGTTCACGAATCTTGTCGTTATCCGGATAGTTACCTTCGAGGTAGGCTTCCATCGCTTCTTCGTCGATCTCAACAACAGTTTCGATCAGCTTTTCGCGATATTCTTCAGCCTTGGCCTTCATGTCCTCGGGGATTTCGACGACGTCCCACTGAGCGCCGAGCGATTCGTCGCGCCATACGAGAGCATTCATTTCGACCAGGTCGATGACGCCCTTGAACTCGGTCTCAGCGCCGATCGGCAGCTGCATGACGACGGCGGTAGCGCCGAGACGGGTCTTGATCATTTCTACCGAGCGGTAGAAGTCAGCACCGGTCTTGTCCATCTTGTTGCAGAAGATCATGCGCGGAACATGATACTTCTCAGCCTGACGCCAGACGGTTTCCGTCTGCGGCTCAACACCGGCGTTGGCGTCGAGCAGAGCGATCGCGCCGTCGAGAACGCGCAGCGAACGCTCGACCTCGATGGTGAAGTCGACGTGGCCGGGGGTGTCGATGATGTTGAAGCGGCGGGTCTTGCCGTCACGGCCCTTCCAGAAGGTCGTGGTCGCAGCAGACGTGATGGTGATACCACGCTCCTGCTCCTGCTCCATCCAGTCCATCGTGGCTGCGCCATCGTGAACTTCGCCGATCTTGTGCGACTTACCGGTGTAATAAAGAATACGCTCGGTGGTCGTCGTCTTGCCGGCGTCGATATGCGCCATGATACCGAAATTGCGGTAGTCTTCGATTTTATATTCGCGAGCCATAATGGACTGCCTTTCGATATGCGACCGGTTAAGATTACCAGCGGTAATGCGAGAATGCGCGGTTGGCGTCGGCCATCTTGTGCGTGTCTTCGCGCTTCTTGACAGCGGAACCGCGGTTGTTCGCAGCGTCCATGAGTTCGCCGGAAAGGCGATCGACCATGGTCGTTTCGTTGCGCTTGCGGGCAGCCGTGATCAGCCAGCGGATAGCGAGGGCCTGACGGCGCTCGGGGCGAACGTCGACCGGGACCTGGTAGGTTGCACCACCAACGCGGCGCGAACGCACTTCAACGTGCGGAGCGACGTTGTCGAGGGCGGAGTGGAACACGCCGAGCGGCTCCTGCTTCGTCTTGCCCTGAACGACGTCGAATGCGCCGTAAACGATGCTTTCTGCGACCGACTTCTTGCCGTGAAGCATGATGGCGTTCATGAACTTGGTGACGACCAGATCGCCGAACTTCGGGTCCGGGTTGATCTCACGCTTTTCTGCACTATGGCGACGGGACATATTCTTTGTCTCTCAATGTTATTGACGCTAAACCACGCGGAGAACCTCGCGCAGCGCCGGAATTTGTTTAAACCGAATTACTTCGGACGCTTCGCACCGTACTTGGAGCGGCGCTGCTTGCGGTTCTTGACGCCCTGGGTATCGAGAACACCGCGGATGATGTGGTAACGCACACCCGGCAAGTCCTTTACGCGGCCGCCGCGGATCATGACCACGGAGTGTTCCTGAAGGTTGTGACCTTCGCCCGGAATGTAGCCGATAACTTCAAAGCCGTTGGTGAGACGAATCTTGGCAACCTTACGCAGAGCCGAGTTCGGCTTCTTCGGGGTCGTCGTGTAAACGCGGGTGCAAACACCACGCTTCTGCGGGTTTTCCTGAAGAGCAGGAACCTTGTTGCGCTTTACCTGTGCCTGGCGAGGCTTGCGGATCAGCTGGTTTACGGTAGGCATATAACCATCCCTTGCAAAAACTACTTTAGCCACCCTCACGGGTGGCGGCTATGCCGTTGCCGGCGACGATGCACGCATATATCCTCATGCGCAAAACGTGGCCCGATCCGTTTTCACGGATGGACCACCAAGAGCAGAGGACACCGGATGAGGCGTCTTGCGTGCAACATTCGTGTCTTCTACGTGCAATGGAGACCCGTTTGAGATGATGTTCGGGAAAAAGCTTACCGAACGGCCAGCACCCACAGAGGCTCCGATGGCGGGCGTACTACTGTTTTAGCCAGCTTTCGTCAAGGGTGAATCCACATTTTGCGCCGCCACCCCTGGCCGCAAAGCCCACGCCCGGGGCATTTCCAACGCGCTTTAACATAAGTCTGCGCAGAAGGCAGCGATTTTAACCTCCGCGCTTTGGCTTTTCATAAAATCCGTCTATTGATTCCCTCAGGGCGGGCCGGATCGGTCTCGCCACCCGCGGGACCGATTCCATCGGCCCGCATGACAGCAACGATAGATCAAGGAACGCGTCATGAGCACCCTCCCCGACAACGACAACGGACGCGACGAGCCGATGGTCTTCATCGTCATCGGCAAGGCATATGAGACCGACAACTCCGAGGGTATCGACATTCACGTCATCCTCAGGGCGCCGGACGACGATACCGCCGTGCGCGAAACGCTGAACGCGCTTTCCGAGGAAGGCTTCATCGAAGCCGATCTCGACCAGATCGGCATGCTGACCGATATCCCGGATGAAGAGCCGCACGCCTCCGCCTATCAGGGAGCTCTCGAAGGCGAAGTCGCCATCATCCGCTTCGCCTGAGGTTCAAGCCATGACGGTTAGACGTATCGTCGCCAATATAGCAACGCCAGAGCCCGCGCGGGCTCAGGCGTTCTACGGTGACATTCTCGGCATGCCCGTCGCCATGGATCATGGCTGGATCGTCACCCATACGAGCCCACTCGAAGCGCGGGCTCAGGTGAGTTTCGCACGCGAAGGTGG
Source organism: Agrobacterium sp. ST15.16.055 (assembly GCF_027956555.1). NCBI lineage: Bacteria > Pseudomonadati > Pseudomonadota > Alphaproteobacteria > Hyphomicrobiales > Rhizobiaceae > Agrobacterium > Agrobacterium sp. ST15.16.055. The sequence continues at coordinate 15,359 of NZ_JAQKGN010000026.1, read as the reverse complement.
CTCCGGCACGGATGTGCCGGACCTCTCCATTGAGGTCGACGATTTCGACGAGGTCCACGCCCGAATCCTGACGGCCGAATTGCCGATCGAATACGGCCCCGCAGTCGAGGCGTGGGGTGTACGGCGCCTGTTCGTGCGCGATCCCTTCGGCAAGCTCATCAATATATTAAGTCACTCATAGATTATATACTTTGGATACAATAGTATTAATTCTTTATACATTGAACATCTGGCCCGCATCAGCCTAGAATAGTTCCGACGCAAATTTTCGGTGGCGGGTTGGATACTATATCGTCGGCAGACATTATCGATAACATTTATGAAGCGGCGCTTTTCCCTGACCGCTGGATGCAGGTTCTGGTAGCTGTTTGCCGCCATCTGAATTTCTGGGGCGGCGCGATTACCTGGGGCAAGGGAGAAGACCAGGTCTGGCTTTACACGCCCAGCTTTCAGGAACTGATGAAGGACTTCGTGGCGGGCGGCTGGAACCATCGCAATGATCGCCTCAGCCGCATCGCGCGGGAAGGCCAATTCTCTTTCGCGCAGGATTTGGACGTCTTCAACCATGAGGAATGGGCCGAGTTGCCGATCGTTCGTGACTTTCTCGTGCCCCGCGGTCTGGGCTACGGCGCAGCAACGCAGATCGCTCCACCCGGCCATCCGGAAATGACAGTGCTGTTTGAACGCAGGCTCGACGCAGGCGTCATCACGCCTGAGACCATGGCTGCACTCGGCGGACTGAGGCCGCATATCGCCCGCAGCCTCACCCTCGCAACACAGTTGCAGCGTCAGAAGGCTGATGCGATGACCTTTGGTCTCAACGCCATTGGCGCGCCGGCCGCCGTGCTGCAGACGAGCGGCCGCATCCTCTCGGCCAACGATCTGTTCCTGTCATTACAGAAATGCTTTTCCGCCCGCACGCGCGAGAGGATCTCCATTGCCGATGAGGGAGTGAACCGACTGCTCTACAAGGCACTCTCCGGGCAAGACGCCGGCTCCTTCCCTCTCCCCGCCAGCGCTGACGGCGCCTGCATTCTTCACCTCATACCGCTGCGCAAGAGCGCACTGGATTTTTCACCCAACGGCAACGCCATCGTGCTCGTATCGCAACCGACGGGTGCCATTGCCGATGCTAACACATTGCTGAAGGGTCTCTACGATCTCACCAATGGCGAAGCGCGGGTAGCACTGGAAATCATGAAGGGGCTTTCGCTTCCAGCCGTGGCGAAGCAACTGAAAGTCTCCCACGAAACCGTTCGAAGCAACGCCAAGTCGATCTATGCAAAGACCGGCAGCACCGGCAAGACCGATCTCGTTCGCCGGCTTTCCGTTCTCACCCGCTATAACATCCCCGGGCAGGGCTAACCCATCGCGCCGGGATGAATATCCGAGTTCACTGACGAGGGATGACCAACCCCGAATTCCGCAAAACAAAAAACGCCCGGATTGCTCCGGGCGTCTTGCTCTGAATTTCGGAGGGGCTTCGCAAAGCCCCTGCCCTTCCGGCCTTATTCGGCGGCCGGAGCCTGGTCCGTCATGTCCTGCAGCATCTGGTTCGCAGAGCCTGCGCCCGTACCCTTGCGGCGTTCCTCGAGAATGAGGTCGTCGCGCGAGGTGGCGATGCGGCGGATCTGCGTCATGGTGCCGCCGGTACCGGCCGGGATGAGACGGCCGACGATGACGTTTTCCTTGAGGCCCTGCAGCGTGTCCGTCTTGCCGGCAATCGCAGCTTCCGTGAGAACCTTGGTGGTCTCCTGGAAGGATGCGGCCGAGATGAAGGACGGCGTCTGCAGCGAAGCCTTGGTGATGCCGAGCAGAACCGGCTCGCCATACGCAGGCTTCTTGCCCTCTTCGATCAGACGGTCGTTCATGTCTTCCATCTCGATACGGTCGACATTGTCGCCAACGATATACTGGCTGTCACCAGCATCGGTGATCTCAACCTTCTGCAGCATCTGGCGAACGATCACCTCGATGTGCTTGTCGTTGATCACAACGCCCTGCAGTCGGTAGACTTCCTGGATTTCGTTCACGAGGTAGGAAGCCAGAGCCTCCACACCCTTGATCGCCAGAATGTCGTGCGGTGCCGGGTTACCGTCGAGGATGTATTCACCCTTTTCGATATAGTCGCCTTCCTGAAGGTGGAAGGGCTTGCCCTTCGGGATCAGGTATTCGACTGGCTCGACGCCGTCTTCCGCAGGTTCGATCATCACGCGACGCTTGTTCTTGTAGTCGCGGCCGAGGCGGATCGTACCATCGATCTCTGCGATGATGGCGTGGTCCTTCGGACGACGGGCTTCGAACAGTTCGGCAACGCGCGGCAGACCACCGGTGATGTCCTTCGTCTTGGCGCTTTCCAGCGGCGAACGTGCAAGCACGTCGCCCTGGGAGACCTTCGCACCCGGCTCGACCGACAGGATGGCGTCAACCGAAAGCTGGAAGCGGGCTTCGCCACCACGGGCAAGCTTCGCAACAGCACCGGACGCGTCCTTGATGACGATCGCAGGCTTGAGATCCGAACCGCGCGGCGTCGAACGCCAGTCAATGACCTGACGCTTGGTGATGCCGGTGGATTCGTCGGTCGCTTCCAGAACGGAGAGGCCGTCGACGAGGTCTTCGAAGTGAACGGTACCTTCCACTTCCGTCATCATCGGACGGGTATAGGGGTCCCACTCTGCAAGACGCTGGCCACGCTTTACCTTGTCGCCATCGTCCACGAAGATCTTCGAACCGTAAGCGACACGCTGCGTGGACCGTTCCGCGCCGCGCTCGTCAAGGATCGTAACGGACATGTTACGGCCCATGGCGATGAGAACGCCTTCGGAGTTCCGCAGGATGTTGCGGTTCTTGATCTGGATCGTGCCTTCATACGACGCTTCGAGGAACGACTGGTCGACCACGTTTGCCGTACCGCCAAGGTGGAAGGTACGCATGGTGAGCTGCGTGCCCGGTTCACCGATCGACTGCGCGGCAATGACGCCAACGGCTTCGCCCATGTTGACAGGCGTACCGCGTGCAAGGTCACGACCGTAGCAGACGCCGCAGACGCCGATCTGCACTTCGCAGGTAAGCGCAGAGCGGATGCGGACGGACTGGATGCCGGCCTTTTCGATGGTCGCAACGTCCGCTTCGTCGATCAGAGTCCCAGCCTTGACGATGTTTTCGCCGGTGACCGGGTTGTCGATATCGTCCAGAGCCGTACGACCGAGGATACGTGCGCCCAGCGAAGCAACGACCTGACCGGCATCGACGATGGCCGTCATGGTGAGGCCCTTGTCGGTGCCGCAATCCCTGGAGTTGACGATGCAATCCTGCGCGACATCGACGAGACGACGGGTCAGGTAACCGGAGTTCGCGGTCTTCAGGGCGGTGTCTGCGAGACCCTTACGGGCACCGTGGGTCGAGTTGAAGTACTCGTTAACGGTCAGGCCTTCCTTAAAGTTCGAGATAATCGGCGTCTCGATGATTTCACCCGACGGCTTCGCCATCAGGCCGCGCATGCCGCCCAGCTGACGCATCTGGTTCGGAGAACCACGAGCACCCGAGTGGGACATCATGTAGATGGAGTTCATCGGCTTCTGGCGGCCCGTTTCCGGATCGAACTCGACAGCCTTGATGCGCGCCATCATTTCTTCGGCGACCTTTTCGGTAGCCTTGCCCCAGGCGTCGACAACCTTGTTGTACTTTTCGCCCTGGGTGATGAGACCATCATTGTACTGCTGTTCGTATTCCTTCACGAGAGCTTCGGTGTCGCCAACGATCTTCACCTTGCTGTCCGGAATGACCATGTCGTCCTTGCCGAACGAAATGCCGGCGCGGCAGGCGTGGCTGAAGCCGAGCTGCATGATGCGGTCGCAGAAGATGACCGTGTCTTTCTGGCCGCAATGACGGTAGACCGTGTCGATCATCTTGGAGATGTTCTTCTTGGTCATTTCCTGGTTGCAGACGTCGAAAGGCACGTTGACGTTCTTCGGCAGAAGTTCGCCGATGAGCATACGGCCAGGGGTCGTCTCATGGATCTTCGAAACCGGCTTGCCATCGGCATCCACGGTCTTGAAGCGTCCACGAATCTTGGCATGCAACGTCACGACCTTGTTTTCAAGCGCGTGATGCAGCTCACCGATGTCGGAGAAGGCCATGCCTTCGCCCGGCTCGTTCTGGTTCATGATCGACAGGTAGTACAGGCCGAGAACCATGTCCTGCGAAGGAACGATGATCGGGTGGCCGTTTGCCGGATGCAGGATGTTGTTGGTCGACATCATCAGCACGCGCGCTTCCAGCTGGGCTTCCAGCGAAAGCGGAACGTGAACAGCCATCTGGTCACCGTCGAAGTCGGCGTTGAAGGCCGTGCAGACGAGCGGGTGCAGCTGGATGGCCTTGCCTTCGACCAGCATCGGTTCGAAAGCCTGGATGCCCAGACGGTGCAGCGTCGGTGCGCGGTTCAGGAGAACCGGATGTTCGCGGATGACCTCGTCGAGGATATCCCAGACCTCAGGCTTTTCCTTTTCAACCAGCTTCTTGGCCTGCTTGACGGTCGAGGAGTAACCCTTGGCGTCGAGGCGGGCGTAGATGAACGGCTTGAACAGTTCGAGCGCCATCTTCTTCGGCAGGCCGCACTGGTGCAGCTTCAGTTCCGGACCGGTCACGATGACCGAACGGCCGGAATAGTCGACGCGCTTGCCGAGAAGGTTCTGGCGGAAGCGGCCCTGCTTGCCCTTGAGCATGTCGGAGAGCGACTTCAGCGGACGCTTGTTGGCACCCGTGATGACGCGACCGCGACGGCCGTTATCGAAGAGCGCATCGACGGATTCCTGCAACATACGCTTTTCGTTGCGGATGATGATGCCAGGCGCACGAAGCTCGATCAGGCGCTTCAGACGGTTGTTACGGTTGATGACGCGGCGATAGAGATCGTTGAGGTCGGACGTCGCGAAACGGCCGCCATCCAGCGGAACCAGCGGACGCAGGTCCGGCGGGATCACGGGAACGACCTTCATGATCATCCATTCCGGGCGGTTGCCGGATTCCATGAAGTTCTCGACGATCTTCAGGCGCTTCATCAGCTTCTTCTGCTTGAGATCGGACGTGGTCTCAGCAAGTTCGGCACGCAGGTCGCCGGCGATCTTTTCCAGATTCATCGAAGCCAGCATCTCGTAGATGGCTTCAGCGCCGATCATGGCGGTGAACTGGTCTTCGCCGAACTCGTCGACGGCAATCATGTACTCTTCTTCAGACAGAAGCTGGTTCTGCTTGAGCGAGGTAAGACCGGGTTCGGTGACGATGTAGTTCTCGAAATAGAGAACGCGTTCGACATCCTTCAGCGTCATGTCGAGCAGGGTCGAGATACGCGAAGGAAGCGACTTCAGAAACCAGATGTGGGCAACCGGCGCTGCGAGCTCGATATGGCCCATGCGCTCACGGCGAACGCGCGACAGCGTCACTTCGACGCCGCACTTTTCGCAGATGATGCCCTTGTACTTCATGCGCTTGTACTTGCCGCACAGGCACTCATAGTCCTTGATCGGTCCGAAGATACGCGCACAGAAAAGACCGTCACGCTCAGGCTTGAACGTACGGTAGTTGATGGTTTCCGGCTTCTTGATCTCGCCGTAGGACCACGACAGGATTTTTTCCGGCGAAGCGATCGAAATCCGGATGGAATCGAAATGCTGCGCAGGCACCTGAGGATTGAAAAGATTCATGACCTCTTGGTTCATGCCTTGTCTCCTTGAGAGGCTAGCTGCTGCCCCTGTTTGCATCCGGACCGGCTTCTTCCCGGGTCGCCGTCCAGAGCTTTAAATACGGATTAACCGCATAATGCGGCGAAAGTGTCCCGAACCGGCCAATACCGTCCGGGAAACCGGCAGGCGCCCTTGCAGGCGCCCGCCTCTATCGTCTTATTCCGCCGCGTCGGGCAGCTGGTCTTCGGGCTGGTTCTCGATCTTCGAGTTTTCCAGTTCGACCGAAAGACCCAGCGACCGCATTTCCTTGACGAGAACGTTGAAGCTCTCCGGAATACCGGCCTCGAAGGTGTCGTCGCCACGGACGATCGCTTCGTAGACCTTGGTGCGGCCCGCCACGTCGTCCGACTTGACGGTGAGCATTTCCTGCAGCGTGTAAGCCGCGCCGTATGCTTCCAGAGCCCAGACTTCCATTTCCCCGAAGCGCTGACCGCCGAACTGCGCCTTTCCGCCCAGCGGCTGCTGGGTAACGAGCGAGTAAGGACCGATCGAACGAGCGTGGATCTTGTCGTCAACAAGGTGGTTCAGCTTGATCATGTACATGTAGCCGACGGTGACCTTACGGTCGAACGGCTCACCGGTACGACCGTCATAAAGAACGGACTGACCGGATTCATGCAGACCTGCCTTCTTCAGCATCGCGGCGACGTCAGGCTCATGCGCACCGTCGAAGACCGGGGTCGCGATGGAAACACCGCGCTTGGCTTCTTCGGCAAGCTTGACAAGCGAGTCGTCATCGAAACTCTGAACCTCGTCATTGGCTTCAGACGCGTAGATTTCCGTCAGCTCGCTGCGAAGCTCGCTGATGTCCATCGTCTTGCGATACTCTTCGAGCATCTCGCCGATCTTCTTGCCCATGCCTGCGCATGCCCATGCGAGATGGGTTTCGAGGATCTGGCCGACGTTCATGCGCGAAGGCACGCCGAGCGGGTTCAAGCAGATGTCGACATGCGTGCCGTCTTCGAGGAACGGCATGTCCTCGACCGGAACGATGCGCGACACAACGCCCTTGTTGCCGTGACGGCCGGCCATCTTGTCGCCCGGCTGGATCTTGCGCTTAACGGCAACGAAGACCTTGACCATCTTCATGACGCCCGGAGGCATTTCATCGCCACGCTGGACCTTTTCGACCTTGTCCATGAAGCGCTGTTCAAGGCGCGACTTGGATTCGTCGTACTGGCCGCGAAGCGCTTCCAGCTCGGACTGAGCCTTCTCGTCTTCGACAGCGAACATCCACCACTGCGAGCGGGGATATTCGGAGACGACGCCGTTGGAGAGCTCGACGCCCTTCTTGAAGCCCTTCGGACCGGCAATCGAAACCTGACCACGCAGCATGTCGATCAGACGGCCATAGACGTTACGGTCGAGGATCGCCTGCTCGTCGTCGCGGTCCTTCGCCAGACGCTCAATCTCTTCGCGCTCGATAGCCATCGCGCGCTCGTCCTTCTCCACACCGTGACGGTTGAAGACGCGGACTTCCACGACCGTACCGAACGTGCCCGGAGGCATGCGCATGGAGGTGTCGCGAACGTCGGAAGCCTTTTCACCGAAGATGGCGCGCAGAAGCTTTTCTTCCGGCGTCATCGGGCTTTCGCCCTTCGGCGTGATCTTGCCGACGAGGATGTCGCCCGGCTGAACTTCCGCACCGATGTACACGATACCGGCTTCGTCGAGGTTCTTCAGCGCTTCTTCCGAAACGTTCGGAATGTCGCGCGTGATTTCTTCCGGACCAAGCTTCGTGTCGCGCGCCATCACTTCGAATTCTTCGATGTGGATGGAGGTGAACACGTCGTCGGAAACGATACGCTCCGACATCAGGATCGAGTCTTCGTAGTTGTAGCCGTTCCAGGGCATGAACGCGACGAGCGCGTTGCGGCCGAGAGCCAGATCGCCGAGGTCGGTCGACGGACCGTCCGCGATGATATCGCCCTTGGAGATGATGTCGCCAACGGAAACCAGCGGACGCTGGTTGACGCAGGTGTTCTGGTTCGAACGCTGGAACTTCTGCAGACGATAGATGTCAACACCGGACTTGCCGGCATCGAGGTCTTCCGTGGCGCGGATAACGATACGGGTCGCATCCACCTGATCGACGACACCGCCGCGACGGGACGCAATGGCAGCGCCGGAGTCACGGGCGACGATCGGCTCCATGCCGGTACCGACGAACGGCGCCTCGGCGCGCAGAAGCGGAACGGCCTGACGCTGCATGTTCGAGCCCATGAGAGCGCGGTTGGCGTCGTCGTTTTCCAGGAACGGAATGAGCGCCGCTGCGACCGAAACGAGCTGCTTCGGCGAAACGTCCATCAGGTTGATGTTGTCACGCGGTGCGAGCATAACTTCGCCCGAGTGACGGCAGACGACGAACTCTTCCGAGAACGAGCCGTCTTCATTGAGCGGCGCGTTGGCCTGCGCGACGTAATACTTGGCCTCTTCCATCGCGGAGAGGTAGATCACGTCATTGGTCACCTTACCTTCGACGATCTTGCGGTACGGGCTTTCGATGAAGCCGTACTTGTTGACGCGGGCGAAGGTTGCAAGCGAGTTGATCAGACCGATGTTCGGGCCTTCCGGCGTTTCGATCGGGCAAATACGGCCGTAATGGGTCGGGTGAACGTCGCGGACTTCGAAGCCGGCGCGCTCGCGGGTCAGACCACCCGGTCCAAGAGCCGAAAGACGGCGCTTGTGGGTGATTTCCGAAAGCGGGTTCACCTGGTCCATGAACTGCGAAAGCTGCGAGGAACCGAAGAATTCGCGAACAGCGGCGGCAGCCGGCTTCGCGTTGATCAGGTCCTGCGGCATCACGGTGTCGATTTCGATCGAGGACATACGTTCCTTGATCGCACGTTCCATGCGCAGAAGGCCCAGACGATACTGGTTTTCCATCAGTTCGCCGACAGAGCGAACACGGCGGTTGCCGAGGTTGTCGATGTCGTCGATTTCGCCCTTGCCGTCGCGCAGTTCGACCAGCATCTTGACAACCGCGAGGATGTCTTCCTTGCGCAGCGTGCGCACGGTGTCTTCCGCATCGAGGTCGAGGCGCATGTTCATCTTGACGCGGCCGACGGCCGACAGATCGTAACGCTCTGCATCGAAGAACAGCGAGTTGAACATCGCTTCCGCCGATTCCATGGTCGGGGGCTCACCCGGACGCATGACGCGGTAGATGTCGAACAGGGCTTCCTGACGGTTCTCGTTCTTGTCGGCAGACAGCGTGTTGCGGATATAGGCACCAACATTGACGTGGTCGATGTTGAGGACTGGAATCTCGTCGAAGCCCGACTGCAGGATGAGACCGAGGGTCTTCTCGTCGATTTCGTCGCCGGCTTCGAGATAGATTTCACCCGTCTCGTAGTTGACGATGTCTTCGGCCAGATAGTTGCCATAAAGGTCTTCGTCAGTCGCCTTCAGCGCCTTCAGGCCCTTCTCCGTCAGCTGGCGGATCAGGCGCGGGGTCAGCTTCTTGCCGCCTTCGACCACGACTTCGCCGGTATCGGCGTCGATCATGTCGGTGATGACCTTGGCGTTCTTCAGCGTCTCGGGCTGGAAGGGAATGCGCCAGCCGTCGCCGTCGCGCTCATAGGAAGCCTTGGTGTAGAAGGTCGACAGAATGTCTTCGCCGTCCATGCCAAGCGCCATCAGCAGCGAGGTCACGGGGATCTTGCGGCGGCGGTCGATACGCGCATAGACGATGTCCTTGGCGTCGAACTCGATGTCGAGCCAGGAACCGCGATACGGGATGACGCGGGCAGCAAACAGCAGCTTGCCGGAAGAATGGCTCTTGCCCTTGTCGTGATCGAAGAACACGCCCGGCGAACGGTGCATCTGCGAAACGATGACGCGCTCGGTGCCGTTGACGATGAACGTACCGTTATTGGTCATGAGCGGCATATCGCCCATGTAGACGGACTGTTCCTTGATGTCCTTGATGGACTTCGCGCCCGTATCTTCATCGATATCGAACACGATGAGACGCAGAGTCACCTTGAGCGGCGCTGCATAGGTCAGATCGCGCTGACGGCATTCCTCGACGTCGAACTTCGGCGCTTCGAATTCGTAGGACACGAATTCAAGCATGGACGCGCCCGAGAAATCGGTGATCGGGAATACGGATTTGAATACGGCATTCAATCCCTCGTCGGGACGGCCACCCTTGGGCTCGTCAACCATGAGAAACTGGTCATACGAAGCCTTCTGAACCTCGATGAGGTTCGGCATTTCCGCTACTTCTGGAATTTTGCCGAAAAACTTGCGTACGCGCCTGCGACCGTTAAACGAAAGGGTCTGAGCCATCGTCGCTCCTTTAAAATTGCATCCGGGCCTGCAACGGACGGGAACCGATGGCCAGTCGATCCCGTCAAGCAATGGGTATCATCAATCTCGTTCCACATCCCGGATCGATCAGGCCGGATTGCCTAGATGAGCCGGTTCGGAACCATTCTCTTGAAGAACCCATTACCCAAAAGCCATTTTCACGCGGCTTTTGGGTAATGAGTTTTAAAAACGATGATGACGGAAAGGGACATAAAGCCCCTTCCCGCCAGCAATCGCAAGATTACTTAACGTCAACCTTGGCGCCTGCGTCCTCAAGCTTCTTCTTGAGATCAGCAGCTTCAGCCTTGGAAACAGCTTCCTTGACCGCCTTCGGAGCGCCTTCGACGAGGTCCTTGGCTTCCTTGAGGCCGAGGCCGGTGATGCCGCGAACTTCCTTGATGACGTTGATCTTGTTGGCGCCAGCGTCAACCAGGATAACGTCGAACTCGGTCTTTTCTTCTTCAACAGCAGCAGCAACGCCAGCACCACCAGCAGCAGCAACAGCTACCGGAGCAGCAGCGGAAACGCCCCACTTTTCTTCAAGAAGCTTCGACAGTTCTGCAGCTTCCAGAACGGTCAGCGAGGAGAGGTCTTCTACGATCTTTGCGAGATCAGCCATTTTGATAGTTCCTTTTGTTCAGTTCGAACCAGTTTGAATATTTACAGCGAAAAACCGCCTTAAGCGGCTTCGTCCTTCTTGGCGTAAGCCGAGAACACGCGGGCAAGCTGGCTTGCCGGTGCTGCAACAACCGTTGCGACGCGAGTTGCCGGGGCATTGAGAAGGCCCAGCAGCTTTGCACGCAGCTCGTCGAGCGAAGGCAGGGTCGCAAGCGACTTGACTGCTTCGGCGTTGAGCGTGGTTGCGCCCATGGCGCCGCCCAAAACAACGACCTTGTCGTTGGTCTTGGCGAAATCCATGACGACTTTCGGAGCGATCATCGGGTCAGTGCTGTATGCAATCAGCGTCTGTCCCTTGAAGAGATTGGTCATCCCTTCCGACTCCGTACCCTGAAGAGCGATCTTGGCCAGGCGGTTCTTCGCGACCTTGACGGTGCCTCCGGCAGCGCGCATCTTCGAACGGAAGTCGTTCATCTGCGCAACGGTGACACCAGCATAGTGGGCCACGACAACCGAACCGGAAGCCTTGAAGACTTCGTTCAGCTCCGTGACGAATTCGCGTTTTTCCGCTCTTTCCACTGTCTGTCTCCAGTAGACGGGACCACATGATTGTGAACCCGTCGGGTTTGCCTTTGCCCCAAGGGACCTTTTTACAAAGATCCCGAGCGACGCTCGAGGATCCTGTCCCCCGCTCTGTCGCCGCAAACGGCTTCAGGCACAGGCACACCAGGTTCGAACCGGACAGTCAGGCATCGAAAGATGCCTCAAATCCAGCCTCACCCGTCTCATGCAGGCTAAATGATTAAGGCCAAATCCCGAAAGACAAGGCCACCCGCAATCTCGGACAGGAGTTCCGGGTTTCCCCGGAAATCTCCGGCTCCCTGGGAGCCGGAAATTCTTTTATTCACACTCCCCTTGGGGAGCGCGAGAATTTATTAAGCGGTGACCGACGAAGGATCGATCTTCACGCCCGGACCCATGGTCGAGGAGATCGCCACGCGCTTGACGTAGTTACCCTTGGCGCCAGCCGGCTTTGCCTTGATGACGGCATCGGCAAAAGCCTTGATGTTTTCTTCAAGAGCCTTGGCGTCGAACGAAGCCTTGCCAACGCCAGCGTGTACGATACCGGCCTTTTCGACGCGGAATTCGACAGCGCCGCCCTTGGATGCCTTGACGGCACCGGCAACGTCCATGGTCACGGTTCCGACCTTCGGGTTCGGCATCATGCCACGCGGGCCGAGTACCTTGCCGAGACGGCCGACGAGCGGCATCATGTCCGGGGTCGCGATGCAGCGATCGAAGTCGATCTTGCCGCCCTGAACGATTTCAACCAGTTCCTCTGCACCAACAACGTCAGCACCAGCAGCCGTGGCTTCATCGGCCTTGGCGCCACGTGCGAAGACGGCGACGCGAACGTCACGGCCGGTGCCGTTCGGCAGGTTGACAACGCCACGAACCATCTGGTCCGCATGGCGCGGGTCAACGCCGAGGTTCATCGAAACTTCAACGGTTTCGTCGAACTTGGCGACTGCACGTTCCTTGACCATCGAAATGGCGTCGGTGAGAACGTAGAGCTTGTTGGAATCCACGCCTTCGCGGATCTTCTGAATGCGCTTTGCTACCTTGGCCATGATCAACCTACCACTTCCAGGCCCATGGCGCGGGCAGAGCCCTCAACCATCGCCATTGCGCCTTCGATGTCGGCTGCGTTCAGATCCTTCATCTTGGCTTCAGCGATCGTCTTGACCTGAGCCTTGGTGATGGAGCCGACCTTGGCGCCCTTGCCGGGCGTCTTGGAACCGGAGGTGATCTTAGCTTCCTTCTTCAGCCAATACGTCATCGGCGGCTGCTTCATAACGAAGGTGAAGGACTTGTCCTGGTAGTAGGTGATGACGACCGGAATCGGCATACCCTTTTCCATTTCCTGCGTGGCGGCATTGAACGCCTTGCAGAATTCCATGATGTTAATGCCACGCTGACCAAGTGCCGGACCGATCGGCGGGGACGGATTGGCCGCCCCGGCCTTTACCTGCAACTTGAGCTGGCCTGCAACTTTCTTAGCCATATCTCTCTGCCTTTCAATTCAAACCGGTTACCCGGCTTCTCTCAAGCCGGATTGCTCCGGCGGCTGCGGTTGCGTGGTGCGGCGCCCTGCCCCGGCTTAAAGAGCCAGTTAGCCTTCCACGCGCTTGGGGCTTCACCCCGCCAATCAGACCTTTTCGACCTGATTGTATTCCAGCTCGACCGGCGTCGCGCGGCCGAAAATCGAAACTTCCACCTTCAGGCGCGAACGCTCTTCGTCGACATCCTGCACCACGCCGTTGAACGACGCGAAAGGACCGTCGGAAACGCGAACCTGCTCGCCGATCTCGAACGAAACCGCAGACTTCGGACGCTCGACACCTTCCTGAACCTGACCGAGGATACGCTCGGCTTCATAATCGGGAATCGGAACAGGCTTGCTGTCCGAACCGAGGAAACCGGTAACCTTCGGCGTGTTCTTGATGAGGTGATAGGCCTCATCCGTCAGGTTGGCGCGCACAAGCACGTAACCTGGAAAAAACTTGCGCTCGCTATCGACTTTGCGGCCGCGACGCACCTCGACCACCTTTTCGGTCGGCACGAGGATTTTCTCGAAAAGATGATCCAGACCCTTCTGACGGGCTTTTTCCTCGATCGACTCAGCGACCTTCTTTTCAAAATTCGAATATGCGTGAACGATATACCAGCGCGCTGCCATTTTTATTCTCCGTTCGATCCTTCTACCGGGCCCTTGAGCGTGCCGTTACCGGCCCACACTCAGCACCAGGCTGAGCAGCCAGCCGATGAGCTGGTCCGCAGCAAAGAAGAACAGAGCCGCAAAAATGACCATCACCAGCACCATAGCCGTCGAAATCATGGTCTCGCGGCGCGACGGCCAAGTGATCTTTGACGCTTCGGCGCGAACCTGCTGCAGAAACGTAAACGGATTGGTTTTGGATGCCATTGACTGCCCACGCAATTACGGCGCGTAAAGCCGATACTAATCAGCCCCACGCACCGCGTGTCTGTTTTGACCCTACATAAACACCGATTCCACTTTTAACAAGAGGAAATCGACATTCGGCGAAATTCGCCGGTAAACCGGCCCCATCTGCCATGCAGCGAAAACCGCGCTTGCGAATGGAAAGTGGCAGGGGCAGAGGGGCTCGAACCCCCGACCTGCGGTTTTGGAGACCGCCGCTCTACCAACTGAGCTATACCCCTTCATCACCTGAACCGGCCGCGAAATCGCTTGGCCAATTCGGTATGCGCTCCTTTAAGGTGCAGGGGAAAGAATGGCAAGTGTGTTTTTTGTTTTTTCCACTCCGCCCCCGAAAATCGTGCACCCGTCAGGGTTTGACGTATTTCCGCCAGTCATGTTCTTCCCTGAAACCCAGAACTTCGCGAATCTTGCGGTTGGAGATCAATCCCTCATGGTCCCCGATATCGCGACGAAATTGCACGCCAGGGAAATATGTCCGCGCAAGCTCTCGCGTGGGAACCGTCGCCGTCGCACTATCATTGACGGCGTTGAAGACCTGATAGCCGAGACCGTCCTTCTCGACGCACAAATGACAGATCTGACCGAGATCACGCGCGTCGATGTAACCCCAGGCATTGCGTTTACGCGTCTCAGGACGGGCAAAGAAGTCGGGAAATTTCTCATATTCATGAGGTTCGATGACATTACCGATTCGCAGCGCGTAAATGTCGTATCCGCTTCGCTCTGCAAAGGCCCGCGCGGTCTTTTCATTCACCACTTTCGACAGTCCGTATGAATCCATCGGATCGACGTCGTAGTCCTCCTCAAGCGGGAAATGATGGAAATCCTTATCGCCTTCGGCAAAGCAGACGCCATAGGTGGTCTCGCTCGATGCGATGACGATCTTGCGAATACCAAGCTTCACCGCGGCTTCGATAACATTGTAGGTTCCCATCGTATTGATGCGGAACGTCTCGTTATCAGGCTTTATCAAAATGCGGGGAACGGCGGCAAAATGGATCACCGCGTCATAGGGCAGAACGCCCTTCCCGCCTTCAAGCTCGGCAAAGTTGCTATGCATCGACAAGGCATTAAAGACCTGCCCGCTGTCGCTGATATCGACGATGAGATTGGTCACGCCCGGCCTGTCGAGAGGCACGAGATCGATGTTGTGAACCTCATACCCTTTGTCGATAAGCCAAGGAATTACATGCCTTCCCGCCTTGCCGGAACCGCCGGTAAATAGAATGCGCTTTTTCATGATACTCCTCATTATCTCCCCGGCAATGACGTAGCAGCCCGGAGAGAAGAACGAAAGCTATTCTCTCCTCTGAGCCGTGCGGCACAAAACAAAAAACCCCGCTGTCACCAGCGGGGTTTTCTCAAATCCCTTACGGGAAAAGATTACTCGACGATCGAAGCCACGATGCCGGCGCCGCGTGCAAATCGCGCTTGCGCGCCATTTGCACATCTTAATTGCCGTCGGCAGGCTTACGGCATCGTTAGCGATCGTTATTCAACGATCGAGGCAACGATGCCGGCGCCGACGGTACGGCCGCCTTCGCGGATAGCGAAGCGCAGCTTTTCTTCCATCGCGATCGGAACGATCAGCTCGACGTCAACGGTGACGTTGTCGCCAGGCATAACCATTTCCGTGCCTTCAGGAAGCGTAACGATGCCCG
>NZ_JAQKGN010000025.1:0-20694 GCF_027956555.1 Agrobacterium sp. ST15.16.055 | reverse complement strand
CCTTCAGCATCAAAATCTGCCCGCAATGAAATTCCTGTTCGCATCCGACACCTCCGCTTTGCACCAGAGATTCAGATTCATCGACTTTTGAAAGGCAAAAGGAGTCACGATCAGTGAGGAGCCGTATAAAACAGTTTTGCGGGAAATCAGGTCAGCATTTGTTGCCGGTCGAAATCTGCCGGATCTTTCGGCGAAGCAAATGACTGAAAGAACGTCGGTATTCTCTCTGGCCAGCCAATGCTTGCCAAACGCGGCTTTCAAGCGGCATTTTCCTCGCATGGCTTGTTGCGCTACATCAGCGCAACAAAAAAGGCGGCCCGAAGGCCGCCTTTTGATCAATCCATCGAAATGGAAATCTTATTCCGCTGCGGTTTCAGCAGCCTTTGCTGCTTCTTCCGCTGCCTTGGCTTCTGCGGCTTCGGCTGCTGCCTTTTCTGCGGCGAGAGCCTGAGCTGCTGCTACCTTTTCGGCTTCCAGACGCGCCTTCTCGTCGGCAAGCGCCTGACGCTCGGACTCGTTCAGCTTGCGGGCGCGCGTACCGGTGTTTTCAACGATACGGGCAGCTTTACCGCGACGGTCGCGCAGGTAGTAGAGCTTCGCGCGGCGAACCTTACCGCGGCGAACGACTTCAACGCCTTCGACCAGCGGGGAGTAGATCGGGAATACGCGCTCGACGCCTTCGCCGTAGGAAATCTTGCGAACGGTGAAGCTTTCGGAAAGACCGCCGCCGGAACGGGCGATGCAAACGCCTTCGTAAGCCTGTACGCGGGTACGGTTACCTTCGGTAACGCGCACGTTGACGCGCAGGGTGTCGCCCGGAGAAAACTCGGGCAGGGTGCGCTTTGCTTCGATCTTGGCGGCCTGTTCGGCTTCCAGCTGCTGAATGATATTGGTCATGTTAACCTCTGATTTCTTCTGAAACAGCCAGAGCGCTCAACGGTTCGTCTGTCGGTCAATGCCTTCAGACCATGCCTTGCGGCAGGAGCGGGTTCGCCATTCTTTGCTTTCGGTTGGGATATTTCCCATTTCCACGCAGGCACATACACGAGGCAGCGCCGTTTGTCATCCCTTTCATGACAATATTTTATCAATTACGCGCCGCGTTCCGGCAGTTGCGAAGCAGCGCGCTGGCGGATATGGCATGGGAACCTTGGGAGGGGCTATGTCCGTATTCGTTATTCTCATGCTGTTCGCCACCGGCTTTCTGTCGGGTGTCGTCAATGCCATTGCCGGTGGCGGCACTTTTTTGACCTTCGGCGCGATGACGCTGGCCGGCCTGCCGCCGATCGTCGCCAACGCCACGTCAGCCATCGTGCAGTTTCCGGGCTACGTCACCTCTGTCATCGCCTATGGGCCTGAAATTCGCGCCCATTGGCGCGAGGCAATCCTTCTGTCTGCCGTTTCAGTCGTCGGCGGGCTGGCCGGATCGCTTCTGCTTTTGTCGCTCGACAATCCTTCCTTCCGCCAGCTTGTGCCATGGCTACTTCTCGCTGCAACCACCGTTTTCGCTGCCGGCCCGTGGCTGAGGCCAAAAGCGAGCGTCGAACGTTCGCCCGGCAATCTGCCGAGCCTCATTTTCCAGGGACTCGCTTCCGTCTATGGCGGTTTTTTTGGCGCTGGCATGGGCATCATGATGCTGGCCATTCTCGGAATAACCTCGGGAGGCAGCTATCATCATCTGAATGCGCTGAAAAACCTCTTGTCAGTCGTGATCGCCGTTATCGCAATCGCGATCTTCGTCAGCGGCGGCGTCGTTTCCTGGTGGGCGGCGCTCATCATGTTCCCCGCGGCCGCACTTGGCGGCTATGCGGGCGTGCATACGGCACGGCGGGTGCCGCAATGGATCATCCGCTGGCTGGTGATCGCCGTCGGGCTGGTGCTGACGGCCTATTATTTCGTTTCGGCCTGAGCCTTTACCAGAAGGTCCGGACGTCTTTCCTGCGTCAGCTTCAGCGCCTGTTCATGACGCCACTTGTCGATGACGGCGTGGTTGCCGGAAGTGAGAATGGCGGGGATGTCACGGCCTTCCCAGACCTGCGGGCGGGTATAATGCGGATGTTCCAGCAGTCCGCCCTCGAAGCTCTCATGAACACCGGAAAGATCGTTGCCCATAACGCCGGGCAGGATACGGACGACGGCGTCAAGAAGCGTCAACGCCGCCGGCTCACCGCCGGAGAGGATGTAATCGCCGATCGACACTTCCTCCAGCCCGCGCGCCTCTATCACCCGCTGGTCGACACCCTCGAAACGACCGCAGACGATAATCGCGCCCTCTCCGGCCGCCAGTTCACGCACACGGTTTTGCGACAGAGGCTTGCCGCGCGGGCTCATCAGTAGCCGCGGGCGTGTATCGCCATTGGAAACATGGTCGATGGCCGCCGCCAGAACGTCGGGTTTCAGCACCATGCCGGCGCCGCCGCCTGCCGGCGTGTCATCGACGCTTCTGTGTTTGTCGGTGGCAAATTCGCGGATCTGTACGGCGTCCAGTGACCATTGCCCCCGCTCCAGCGCCTTGCCCGCCAGCGAATATCCGAGATGTCCCGGAAACATTTCCGGGTAGAGCGTCAGAACGGTAGCCTTGAAGGTCATGGTTTATTTCTTGCCGAAAGGTGATACGCCGGTTTCGTCCTTGTCATCGGGATTGTCGATCAGTCCGGCGGCCATCGGATCGATGAGAATGCGACCGGCTTCGAGGTCGATTTCCAGCACGGCTGCTTCCGAAAAGGGAATGAGGGCAGGGCGTCGGCCTGCACCTTTCAGCTCCAGCAGGTCACCTGCGCCGAAATCATAGACGGCGCTGACGGCGCCATAACTTCTGCCCTCCGCATCGACGGCTTCCAGCCCTTCGAGATCGGCATAATAAAACTCGTCATCGTCAAGCTCGTCGTCAGGCAGATTGTCGCGGTCGATGAAGAGTTCCAGACCGTTCAAGCTCTCCGCCGCATTGCGGTCGTTGATGCCTCTGAAGCGGACGACGACGACATTCTTGCCCTCGCGCAATTCCAGAATCTCGAAGACGCGACCATCGGCGGTAACCAGATTGCCATAATCGCCCAGCGCCATGGGGTCGTCCGTATAGGTACTGACACGGACTTCGCCGCGCAGGCCCTGTGCGCCGCCGATTTTTGCCATGAGTATCGGGTTTTCCAGCTTTGCCATCGGGCCGTCCGTCTTCTGGTGTTGGTTGCGTCAGCTTTAAGGTTTGTTGACGCCAAAATAAACAAAAAACGGGAGGCATGGAAAACCACACCACCCGTTCTTCAAAAGTTTCCGTGCAGATTATTCTGCAGCAGAGGCTTCCGCAGCAGCAGCGGCTGCATCTTCAGCCTTCTGCTTCTTTTCAGCGATACGCTCGAGAGCGCGCTTGCCCGGCTTTGCCTTTTCCGGGTTGCTGCGAGCGGCGCGCTCGGCAAGGCCGGCTTCAGCGAGGAAACGCAGAACGCGGTCGGTCGGCTGTGCGCCCTTGGCGATCCATTCCTTGATGAGGTCAGCCTTCAGCTCAACGCGCTGCGGGTTGTCCTTGCCGAGCATCGGGTTCCAGGAACCGACCTTCTCGAGGAAACGGCCGTCGCGGGGCGAACGGGCGTCAGCAACGACGATCTGGTAGTACGGGCGCTTCTTGGAACCACCGCGTGCGAGACGAATTTTAAGTGCCATGTGATATACTCCTTAGGATGGCTTGTCCGCCGTTCAGGCGGTCTTGTCGAGGCCGCCATGTTCGGCGGCGATTGCTTCATGATGCCGGATGACTTCCTTGATGATGAAGTTCAGGAACTTCTCGGCGAAATCCGGATCCAGATTGGCGTCCTTCGCAAGACGGCGAAGGCGTTCGATCTGGTATTCCTCGCGCGCCGGATCAGCCGGCGGCAAACTGTATTTTGCCTTCAATACGCCCACCGCCTTGGTGCAGCGAAACCGTTCGGCAAGAATGTGAACCAGTGCGGCATCGATATTGTCGATCGACTGGCGGTATTCGGAAAGCTGGGCTTTCACCTCTACATCGTTCACCGGTGTGCCTCACTTCTTCTTCGGAAAACCGGGAAGCCCCGGCATGCCGCCGAGACCTGGAAGCTTTGCGCCGCCAAGACCTGGCAATCCCCCAGGTAGCCCGCCAAGACCGGGCATCGCGCCCGGCTTGCCGAGACCGGCGGCTTCCGCCTGCTTCTGGAGCGCTTCAAGCTGCTTCGGATCGATGTTGGACAAATCAGGCATGCCGCCGCCCATCATGCCACCGAGGCCCATCTTGCCGGCAAGGCCGCCCATCATCTGCTTCATGATGCCGCCTTTGCCCTTGCCGCCCATCGCCTTCATCATGTCGGCCATGCCGCGATGCATTTTCAGGAGCTTGTTGATTTCGGCGGCATCGGTGCCGGAACCGGCGGCGATGCGCTTCTTGCGGCTGTGTTTCAGAATATCCGGATTGGCGCGCTCGGCCTTGGTCATGGACGAGATGATGGCGATCTGGCGGTCGAACATCTTGTCGTTCATGCCGGCCGAAGCCATCTTGTCCTTCATGCCGGCCATGCCGGGCATAAGACCCATGATGCCGCCCATGCCACCCATCTTCTTCATCTGGGCAAGCTGGTCGGCGAGATCGTTGAGGTCGAATTTGCCCTTGGCCATCTTCTCGGCCATGGCGCGGGCTTTTTCCGCATCGATGTTTTCGGCGGCCTTCTCGACCAGCGAGACGATGTCGCCCATGCCGAGAATGCGGTCGGCGATACGGCGCGGATGAAACTCATCGAGTTCGTTCATGCGCTCGCCGATACCGATGAGCTTGATCGGCTTGCCGGTGACGGCGCGCATGGAGAGGGCAGCACCACCGCGTCCGTCGCCATCCATACGGGTCAGCACGAGGCCGGTGATGCCGACGCGCTCATCGAAATTGCGCGCCAGATTGACGGCGTCCTGACCGGTCAGCGAATCCGCCACCAGCAGGATTTCGTGCGGGTTGGACTTCTTCTTGATGTCGGCCATTTCCAGCATCAAGGGTTCGTCGATATGGGTGCGGCCGGCGGTGTCGAGAATGACGACGTCGTGACCGCCGAGTTTCGCAGCCTGTACGGCGCGCGCGGCAATATCCGTCGGCGACTGGCCGGCGATGATAGGTAGCGTGTCGACACCGGTCTGGACGCCCAGCTGGCGCAGCTGTTCCTGTGCGGCCGGACGACGCGTGTCGAGAGATGCCATCAGCACCTTCTTCTTGTCGCGGTCGGTCAGGCGCTTGGCGATCTTGCCGGTGGTCGTGGTTTTACCCGAACCCTGCAGACCCACCATCATGATGACGACGGGGGCGGGGGCGTGAAGGTCGATGGAAACGCCTTCGGTGCCGAGCATCTCGACAAGCTCGTCATGCACGATCTTGACGACCATCTGGCCGGGCTTGATGGATTTCAGGACGGCTGCGCCGACAGCCTTTTCACGCACCCTGTCGGTGAAGGAACGCACGACTTCCAGCGCCACGTCCGCTTCCAGAAGCGCACGGCGAACCTCGCGCAGGGCGGCGGCGACATCGGCTTCCGTCAGCGCGCCACGGCCGGTCAGTCCATTCAGAATGGAGCCAAGGCGGTCCTGGAGGTTTTCAAACATCGTTTCTTCCTTCTTCGTTCCGGGGTCTCCGAAACGTCGGTGCTTTCGCTGGCAAAAACAAGACGCAAAGCCAAAAAGCACCCGAGGGCGCATCGCGCTGTCGGGTGTTGACCTCCGGGATCTCTTTATACCTTTTCGGGTCCCGGTCGGCGGCTTGGAGTCGTGAAACTGCCAGCTGATGGGCGGGATAAACAGGAAAGTGCGGGAAAAGTCAAGGCGGCGGCGGGATTCAGCCGCGAAAACGCTGATTTCATCTTTGCGTGATCTTCAGCAGGCCATGATGGGTCCTCCTTGAAGGCTGCTTCTTCGCCACCTATACATTTCTCATGAACCGTCGAAAATTTTTCCGTTTTTCCGCTGTTGGTCTGCTCGCTCTGGCAGGCGGCGGCCTTTATGCCCGCCGTTCGAGCGCCAGCGCCTATTACAGCGGCCCTATCTCCGATCATTTCGACGGGATACGCTTTTTCAATCCTGGCGGCACGCCGCCCGGCAACTTCATGGGCCTTTTGAAGTGGCGCTTCAATGGCGAGCGCTCCACATGGCCGGAAAGCTACCCCAGCCCCTTTCCCTTCGCGAAGCCGGAAGCACGGATCGAAGGCAAAGACATGCGCGTCACTTTTGTCGGCCATGCCTCGTTTCTCATCCAGACGGCGGGTTTGAATATTCTCATCGATCCGGTGTGGTCGCAGCGCACGAGCCCATTCAGCTTTGCCGGTCCCAAGCGGGTCAACCCGCCCGGCATCCGTTTCGAAGATCTGCCGCCCATCGATCTGGTGCTGGTGACGCATAATCACTACGACCATCTGGATATGGAAACGCTGAAGCGCCTGCATGTGGCGCACAAGCCGCTTTTCATCACGCCGCTTGGCAATGACGCCATCATCCGCACCGGTGTCGAGGCGGCCCGTATAGAGGTGGGGGACTGGGGCGATGTGATCGATGCCAGTGCGGTGAAAATTCACTTTGAGCCTTGCCACCACTGGTCGGCGCGCGGCCTGAATGACCGGCGGATGGCGCTCTGGGCGGCTTTCGTCATCGAAACGCCTGGCGGCAAGATTTACCATATCGGCGATACCGGCTTCCATGAGGGACTCAACTATCACGCCGCGCGCAAGAAACATGGCGAGTTCCGCCTCGCCAACCTGCCCTTCGGCGCTTACGAGCCGCGCTGGTTCATGAAGGGCCAGCACCAGAACCCGGCGGAAGCTGTGGAAGGCATGAAACTTTGCGGTGCGGCGCATGTCTGCGGCCACCATTGGGGTACGGTACAACTCACCGATGAGGCGGTGGATGCGCCGCTTGTGGCCCTCAAGGCAGCGCTGACGGAGCAGGGAGTGGAGGAAAGCCGTTTCCGGCCGATGCGCCCGGGTGAGGTTTTCGACGTGCCTTCCGCTTGACGGCCGCCCCGTTTGCGCCGCAACAGTCTGGTAATTTCCCGTCCTTTCCGCCATATAGGGCGAAAGCGCGGGAAAATCCCGCATGCAACCCGGTTTTCAGGCAGTTTTCAGGTTTTAAGGCGATGGCGGACACGGTCGAATTTGCGAAGATGAACGGGCTTGGCAACAAGATCCTCGTTGTCGATATGCGCGGCCGCAAAGATATGGTGACGCCTGATGCGGCAATCGCCCTCAATTCCGATCCCGCCACGCAGTTCGACCAGATCATGGCGATCCATGATCCGCGTGTCGGCGGCACGGATGCTTACATCGATATCCTCAATTGCGATGGCACCAAGGCGCAGGCTTGCGGCAACGGCACGCGCTGCGTGGTGCAGGCGCTGTCTTCCGAAACCGGCAGGACCAGCTTCACCTTCCAGACTGTCGCCGGCATTCTGAATGCCGTCGAGCATGAAGATGGCATGATTTCGGTCGATATGGGTCAGCCCAGATTCCGCTGGAGCGACATTCCACTGTCTGAGGAGTTCCACGATACCAGTCGCATCGAATTGCAGATCGGGCCGATCGATGCGCCGGTCCTGCATTCGCCGGCCGTCATGTCCATGGGCAATCCGCATGCGATTTTTTGGGTGGATCGCGATCCGATGACGTTTGATCTCGAACGTTTCGGACCGCTTCTCGAAAATCACCCGATGTTTCCGGAAAAGGCCAATATCACGCTGGCGCAGGTGATTTCCGACAGCGCGCTTCGCACCCGCACCTGGGAACGCGGTGCGGGGTTGACGCTTGCCTGCGGTTCCGCCGCCTGTGCGTCGGCCGTTTCCGCTGCCCGTACCGGCCGCACCGGCCGAAAGGTTACCATCGATGTCGCCTCCAGCCCCATCCGCGTGCCGCTGACCATCGACTGGCGTGAGGATAACCACGTCATCATGACCGGCCCTGCCGAATGGGAATGGTCCGGTTCCGTCGATCCCGTCACGGGCGTCTGGGCGCGGGATGCGGTCGAGCGGGGGGCTGTATGAGCGGCGTCGAGGTCATAACCTTCGGCTGTCGTCTCAACACCTATGAATCAGAAGTGATGCGGGCGGAGGCCGAAAAGGCCGGGCTTAACAATGCCGTGCTGGTCAATACCTGCGCCGTGACGGGCGAGGCGGTGCGCCAAGCGCGCCAGGCCATCCGGCGTGCACGGCGCGACAATCCGCACGCGCGCATCATCGTTACCGGCTGCGCTGCCCAGACTGAAAAACAGACCTTTGCCGACATGCCCGAGGTGGATGCGGTGCTGGGCAATGAGGAAAAGCTGAAAAGCGCCTCCTATCGTGCGCTGCCCGATTTTGGCGTCTCAGCGGAAGAAAAGCTGCGCGTCAACGATATCATGAGCATCAAGGCGACCGCGCCGCAGATGGTGAAGCACATAGACGGGCACGTGCGCGCCTTCATTCAGGTGCAGAATGGCTGCGACCATCGCTGTACTTTTTGCATCATCCCCTATGGGCGCGGCAATTCGCGCTCCGTGCCGATGGGTGCGGTGGTGGATCAGGCCCGTCGGCTGACGGAGAGCGGTTATCGCGAAATCGTGCTGACCGGGGTGGATGCCACGAGCTATGGCGCGGACCTGCCGGGCGAGCCTTCCCTCGGTTATCTCGCCAAGACATTGCTGAAGCAGGTTCCGGACATCCTGCGGCTGCGGCTTTCCTCTATCGACAGTATCGAGGCCGACCGCCATCTGATGGATCTGATTGCCGACGAGCCGCGTTTCATGCCGCATCTGCACCTGTCACTCCAGCATGGCGACGACATGATTCTGAAACGCATGAAACGCCGCCATTTGCGGGCAGACGCCATTCGCTTCTGTCACGAGGTGCGGTCGCTTCGGCCGGATATCGCCTTCGGCGCGGATATGATCGCCGGTTTTCCGACAGAGACGGAAGACATGTTCGAAAACGCCGCGACGCTTGCGGAAGAATGCGGCATTTCCAGCCTGCATGTGTTTCCCTACAGCCCGCGAGCGGGTACGCCGGCGGCACGCATGCCGCAGCTTGACCGGGCTTTGGTGAAGGAGCGGGCGGCGAGGCTTCGGGAGCGCGGCGAGGCGCTGCGGTTTACGCATCTGCAAGGTATGGTCGGTTCGGCGCAGACGATCCTCGTTGAAAACAACGGTTTTGCCCATACCGACAATTTCACGCTGGTGGAGGCACCTCATCTTGCCCCGCGCACTCTTGCGCAGGTTTCGATTACCGGCCACAACGGCAAACATCTGAAGATGAAGCTTCTCGCGGCGGATGCGGCCTGAGGCGACAAGAGAAAAGACACGGGAACGACCATGGCCCTCGGCTTCATCAAAAAAGTCTTTTCGTTCGGCAAGGACAAGGCCGAAACGGAAGAGCGGCCGCAAGAGGACGCCGCGCCTGAGCGCGACAATGAAAATACCTCCTTCGAAGCCGCGCTGAGCGACGCAGAAGCGCATGAACCTGTCGACAAGGATCCGGTTTCCGAACTGGAGATGGAGACGGCCGGCGGACCTGCCCCGGACGAGGCGACGGACGTGGTCCTTTCCGACGATGATGAGGAAGAGGACGCACCGCTTCTGCCCGGTGCCGAGCTTTCCGGCGATATGGGTGTAGTGCCGCTGTCGTTGCTACAGGCGGAAGCCGCCGCCGAAGAGCAGGTCGAATCTGCCCCGGAAGTAGCGGATGTCGTGTTGGATGCGGATGCGATGGATGCGCTGCTTGACGAGGCCGAAGCTGCGACCACCGCCCAGCCCGCCGCTATACCGCCAGCTCTACCGAAGGGTTTTTCGTCCGCCAGTGAGCGGGAGGAGCCTGCCCCTGCGGCACCGCAGGTAAAACTGACATGGTTTCAGCGCCTGCGGGCAGGGCTTGCCCGCACGTCGTCGCAGCTGACCACACAGATTTCGGCGCTCTTCACCAAACGCAAGCTGGATGAGGATACGCTCGACGAGCTGGAAGATCTTCTCATCCAGTCCGATCTCGGGGTCGAGACCGCCATGCGCATCACCGGCGCCCTGTCTTCGGAACGCTACGGCAAAGATGTCAGCGGCGAGGATGTGGCGCGCATCATGGCGGGCGAGATCACCAAGGTTCTGAAGCCTGTCGCCAAGCCGCTGGAGCTCGATCTGTCGCACAAGCCGCATGTCATCCTCGTCGTCGGTGTGAACGGTACGGGCAAGACGACGACCATCGGCAAGCTTGCCGCGAAGCTTTCCGGCTCGGGCCTCAACGTGATGCTGGCGGCCGGCGATACGTTCCGCGCGGCGGCGATCGAGCAGCTCAAGATTTGGGCGGACCGCACCGGCTCGCAGTTTGTCGGCACCAAGCTCGGTGCGGATGCGGCCGGTCTTGCCTACGACGCTTATGAGCAGGCGCGGGCGCAGAAAAGCGATGTGCTCATCATCGATACGGCCGGCCGCCTGCAGAACAAGACGGAACTCATGGCGGAGCTGGAAAAGATCGTGCGCGTGCTCGGCAAGCTCGATCCGGATGCGCCGCATACCGTGTTGCAGACGCTGGATGCGACGACGGGACAGAACGCCATGAACCAGGTGGAGATATTCCGCAATGTGGCGGGTGTTTCGGGCCTGATTATGACAAAATTGGATGGCACGGCGCGGGGCGGTATCCTCGTCGCCATCGCCGCCAAACACAAGCTGCCGGTCTATTTCATCGGTGTGGGTGAAGGTGTGGACGATCTGGAGCCCTTCGAGGCGGAAGATTTCGCCAAGGCCATTGCGGGAGTTTGAGTATGGATATTGAAAGCAATTCCAAGGAAAGCGAAAAGATGGTGGCGGAAATCAGTCCGCTCCTGAAATTCGTGCTCGAGCTTGGCCCGCTTGTCGTTTTCTTTTTCGCCAATTCGCGTGGCGAATGGCTTGCAACCACTTTTCCGGTCCTGACAGAGTTCGGTGGCCCGATTTTCATTGCCACCGGCCTGTTTATGATCGCGACGGCGATTGCGCTCTCCGTTTCCTGGGTCCTGACGCGCAAACTGCCGATTATGCCGCTGATATCAGGCATCGTGGTGTTCGTTTTCGGTGCGCTGACATTGTGGTTGCAGAACGATACTTTCATCAAGATGAAGCCGACCATCGTCAACACGCTGTTTGGTGTCATTCTGCTGGGTGGCCTGTTCTTCGGGCAGTCTTTGCTGGGTTACGTCTTCAATTCCGCCTTCAAGCTGACGGATGAGGGTTGGCGCAAGCTGACGCTGCGCTGGGGCATCTTTTTCCTTTTTCTGGCGGTGCTGAACGAAGTTGTATGGCGAATGTTCTCTACAGACACCTGGGTGGCCTTTAAGGTCTGGGGCACCATGCCAATCACCATCATCTTCACCATGGCGCAGATGCCGCTCGTCATGCGCCATTCGGTCGAGCCGCTGAACAAGGACGAAAAATGACAGTTGCGGAGATGCCGGCTTCCCGTTCGCGTTCGCTCAAATGGTTCGGCGCGGCCGCCGGCCTGCTTCTCCTGCAAATCGTCATTCTCTACGCCATGGGCCGCATTCCGATCTGCGAATGCGGTTATGTGAAGCTGTTCGAGCCGGGCGTGAACACACCGGGCAATTCCCAGCATCTGGCCGACTGGTATACGCCCTCGCATATCATTCACGGGTTCCTGTTTTACTGGTTCGCGTGGCTGTTGTTCCGCAACAAACCGTTTTCCATGCGGCTTTCTTTTGCGGTCCTGGTGGAGGCGGCGTGGGAAATTCTCGAAAATTCGCCTATTATCATTGATCGCTACCGCACGGCGACCATGGCGCTGGGTTATACCGGCGACAGCATCCTGAATTCGGCGATGGATACGGTTTTCATGGCGCTGGGTTTCCTCTTTGCCGCCCGCGTACCGGTATGGCTGACGGTCGTGATCGCCATCTTCTTCGAAATCTTCACCGGCTGGCTGATCCGCGATAATCTGACGCTGAATGTGGTGATGCTGGTCTGGCCCGTCGACATGATTAAGGAATGGCAGAACGCGCTCCCGCAAATGTGAACTGGTCCATCGGAATTCCAGCCGGAAAGCCGCAAAAGCATCTTTTTATTGGGAGGTTTTCTTAATGGCGTTCCGCTAACCTTCGCGTACAAAGCTCGTCCCTTTCCCGGCAGACCCCGTTGCAAGATAATTTCGCCTATCTTCTTCCCTTCATCATGCTCACCTTCGGCGTGGTGTTCCTGTTCCTGCAAAGGATCGGCCACGCTTCGGCTCGCTATTGGGGTATCGGATATCTTGCGGCGGCTTTTGGTTTCGCCACACCTCTGGTGCTTGGCAGCCTGCCTTTCGAAGTCCAGGCGATCCTCTCCAATCTGCTGTTCTTTTCCGCCTTCTTCCTTTATGGCCACGCTTTGCTCACCCATTTTGAACGGCCGCTTTATACCAAGGCGCGACTTTCGATTGTGGCCGTGGCGGTGTTGCTGGTCTCGTTCCACGTTCTCGTCACGCCGGATCTGAAACGCGAGCTCGTCATTGGCGATCTCGTCTGCGCCGTTTTGCTTGCTATCCCGGTCTGGACCGTGCGGAAGCGGCCGGCTGCGCTTGCCGATAGGCTGATGGTGGGAATTGCCTGTCTTGTGGTGCTGGAGACGCTGGTACGCATCGGCATGCTGCTGGTGATGACGCCGGGTGGCTCGATGGTGGAGCTCAGCGAATTCTTCGAGTCGGACTATGCTTTTTACATGCAGCTCGCCGCCAGCATCTTCGGCTTCCTGCTGGCGTTGTCGGTGCTTGCGAGCCAGATTTCCGTCACCGTCGACCGTCACCAGCATGCGGCGGAACATGATCCGCGGACGGACGTGTTAAATCGCCGCGGTTTCGACCGGCGCGTTCCCGATTTTCGCAACGATACGCCAGAAGGCGCGATCATCGCTTGTGACATAGACCACTTCAAGCGCATCAACGATGTTTACGGTCATGCGGCCGGTGATATCGTGCTTATCGGCCTTGCCGATCTGCTCGGGCGAAACGCGCCCGAGGATGCGTTGGTGGCGCGTTTCGGTGGCGAGGAATTCGTGGTCTTCCTGCCCGGGCAGACGGCTGCTGTGGCCGGCCAGCTTGCCAATGGCATGCGCACGGGTCTTTCGTCTCTCGACTGGCGCAACCGCGGCGTTACCAGCCAGATCACCGCAAGTTTCGGTGTCTCGGCTGTCGCGAGGGGAGATCATTCCATTCACGATGCCATCAAGCGGGCCGATGACAGTCTTTATGCCGCAAAGCGCGGCGGTCGCGATCAGGTCGTGCTGGAAGGCATACGTTTGCCTGCGGAAGGGCCTGCGCTCAGGGGCATTACCAAGGCGTGACATCCTTCTGGCGCAGCGGCTACTGTCCTGTCGCCGCTGCGATGGCCGGCAGCAGGTCTCGCTCTATGCTACGGGCGTCGAAGGGCCCGACCTTTTTATAAAGGATCGTGCCATCGGTGCCGACCAGGTAACTTTCGGGAATGCCATAAACACCCCAGTCGATTGCCGCCTTGCCGTTCGGATCGATGCCTATCGCGGCAAATGGATTACCGAGTTCACCGAGGAAACGGAGCGCATTGTCCGATTTGTCTTTGTAATTGATACCGACGACGGTGATGCGGCTATCCTTTGACAGTTCCTGAAGCAGCGGGTGCTCCTGCCGGCAGGGAATGCACCAGGAAGCGAAGACGTTGACCAGTGTCAGCTTGCCCTTGATAGCGGCATCGGTGAGCGCCGGAAGGTTCGAGCCCTCCAGTGGCGGCAGCGACAGGGCGGGGGCCTTGGTGCCGATGAGTGCGGAAGGAATGGCGCTGATATCCAGCCCGTTCACATCCTGATCGTAGAGCATCTTGCCGGCGACAAGGGCAAAACCACCAAACAGCAGAAGCGGCAGGAGCGCCAGCGCATAACGGGTGCGGCCCGTCGATTTGGCCTTGGTGTCGTGGTCCGCCTGCGTCATTACGCGTCACCTGCGGAAGCGCTTCTTGCCCTGCGGCGCACTCCGGATGCTTCGAGTTGCCTCAGTTCCCGTTTGCGCGCCTGGCCGTCCACAACGACCCAGGCGATGAGACAGAGAACGACGAGGCCGGTCGCCGCATAGGACATGCCGATATAAAAGGCGTGCGTCATCACCTCAGCCCTCCCGGTTTGCCATGCGCGCGGCAAGTCGCCGCTGCGCGGCCACGCGCCGACGCCAGATTTCGTTACGCATGGCGGCGATGTGCAAGGTGAAGAACAGCAGCGTGAAACCGATCGCCATGGTCAGAAGCGGCCATAGAAATTCCGCATCGATGGCGGAACCACCCATGCGGATGACGCTTGCCGGCTGATGCAGCGTATTCCACCACTCGACCGAAAACTTGATGATCGGAATATTCACAAAACCGACGAGGATCAGCACGGCGCTGACGCGGGCGGCTCTGGACGGATCGTCCATGGCGCGGTTGAGCGCGATCAGCCCCAGATACATCAGGAAAAGCACAAAAACGGAGGTGAGCCGCGCATCCCAAACCCACCAGGTTCCCCACATGGGTTTGCCCCAGAGCGAGCCGGTGACGAGCGCAATCAGCGTGAAGGCCGCGCCGATGGGGGCGGCGGCCTTGTGGCTGACATCCGCCAGCGGGTGACGCCAGACGAGGGTGCCGATTGCGGAGACCGCCATGACCGAATAACACATCATTGCGAGCCAGGCGGACGGCACGTGCACATACATGATGCGCACCGTGTAACCCTGCTGGTAATCGCCTTCGGTGGTAAAGGACAGATAAAGACCGGCGGCCAGCACCAGCGCCGTGAGCGCAGCGAGCCATGGCAAAATACGTGCCGCCAGCGCCAGAAACCGGGTGGGATTGGCGAGATCACTGAATTTGGTGATGGTGAAGGTCTGCTCGTTCATGCCGTTTGTGTAACCCGAGAATGGCCGCCCCGCAATTGATCCCTGTCAACAGGGGATCGTGCATCGCAGTTTCGTCAATCCATACCATTGCGCAGTGCCAAAGCGGCGAAGAAAGGGCCGGTCACGGCTGAAAATAACGTGATCGCACACAGAATGAGGAATGGCGGCATGAAGGGCGCCGGTTCCTGCACTGCCGCATAGGAAGCGCTGACGCCGAAGATCAGCACGGGAATGGCGAGCGGCAGCACGAGGATGGAAACCAGAAGCCCCCCGCGCGGCAGGGCAACGGCAACTGCCGCGCCGACCGCACCGATGAAAGTGATTGCGGGTGAGCCGACCAGAAGCGTCAGCATCACGGCGCCGATAGCCACTTCGTCCATGTTCATAAAGAGGCCGAGCAAAGGGGAGGCAAGCACCAGCGGCAGACCGGTCGTGACCCAGTGCGCCAGGCATTTCACGAACACGGTCAGGACTAGCGGAGTTTCCTGCATCAAGATCAAATCGAGGGAGCCGTCATCCCGCTCGGCCTGGAACAGCCGGTCGAGGCCGAGAAGGGCGGACAGAAGCGCGCCGATCCAGACGATGGCCGGGCCGATGCGCGCGAGCAGGTTGAGATCAGGACCGACGCCGAAGGGGATGACGGCAACCACTGTCATGAAGAACAGCACGCCGATCAGCGCGCCGCCGCCGGCGCGGATGGAGAGTTTGATATCGCGGAGGAAGAGGGCGGTCATTGGGTAGGCCTCTGCGGGTGTGGTTTACCCCCCTCTGCCCTGCCGGGCATCTCCCCCTCAAGGGGGGAGATCGGCAAGACGCGATTTCGCTGCTCCATTCTCAAGCTTTCAGATGGACGAGAGCTCACCACGAGTCGATCTCCCCCCTTGAGGGGGAGATGCCCGGCAGGGCAGAGGGGGGTATGCCCCGCGCGCAAACCGTTCATGCCCAAGCCTCCACACCCGCAAAACCCGTCATCTGCAATTCACGCGCCTTCTCTAGCCCCAAAGACTGATGGGTCGCAGCCAGGACAATCCCGCCTTTCCCCAAATGGCTTTTGACGAGATCGGTAAACATCCCGTCCGCAGCTTTGTCGAGCGCCGCCGTCGGCTCATCGAGTATCCACACCGGTCGCCATGCAATCAAAAGCTTCGCCATGGCAAAACGACGCTGCTGGCCGGCGGAGAGATAACCGAAGGGCAGGTGGGTAATGCCGGCAAGGCCAACGATCTCCGCTGCCTCATCAATCATCATGCCCGTGCCGCCGGCAAAGTCGCTGAGGAATTCCTTCCAGAAGCGCAGGTTTTCCGAAACGGTCAGTTCGGTTTTCATGGCATTGCGATGGCCGAGATAATGGCAAGCCTCTGACGGCCGCATCTCCTCATCAACCCCTTCGCCGGCTATCTTTACGCTGCCTTGTTCGGGGCGCAGCAGGCCGGCGACTGTCCGCAGGAGAGTGGATTTTCCCGAGCCGTTGCGGCCGGTCAGCACCAGAGCCTCTCCGTCGCTTAACTTGAAGGAAATGTTCATGAATATGAAATCTTCGCCACGTCGCACGCCAAGATTTTCCGCCGTCAAATCCATGCTGCGATTCCGTTTCAGATTTCGTCGTCTCGATAAAAAAATCGATTAGCTTCGTGGAATGGTCTGGCACGTTTCTCCGAAATTATCTATATGGGTGTCAACCACGCCAGCGGCCGGCGTGAACATCATCTTGCGCCGGACTTGACGATTGCGAGGAGCAATTTTCACGTGCGGACAGCGGAAATGGTCGTACCCGCATCCTGATGTGCATGAGTGCATAGGTGTCCGCACGAACGTGTTGGCTATCAGTGTAAGCGGGGTTTTAATCCATGCCCAAGTCACTCGACAGTTTTCAATGTCGTTCCGTCCTTACCGTTGATGGTAAGGATTACGTCTATTTCAGCCTGCCCAAGGCTGAAGCCAATGGCCTGAAGGGCGTTTCCAAGCTGCCCTATTCCATGAAGGTTCTGCTGGAAAACCTACTGCGTTTCGAGGACGGCCAGTCCGTCACCAAGGCGCACATCATTGCGGTTTCCGAATGGTTGAACAACAAGGGCCTGACCGAAACCGAAATTGCCTACCGCCCCGCCCGCGTTCTCATGCAGGACTTTACCGGCGTTCCCGCCGTGGTCGACCTTGCCGCCATGCGTGACGGCCTCAAGGCGCTGGGTGGCGATCCTGAAAAGATCAATCCGCTCGTTCCCGTCGATCTCGTCATCGACCACTCTGTTATCGTTGATGAATTCGGCACGCCGAATGCTTTTGCCCGCAACGTCGAACTCGAATATGAGCGCAACGGCGAGCGTTATCGCTTCCTCAAGTGGGGCCAGCAGGCGTTCAAGAACTTCCGCGTTGTCCCGCCCGGCACCGGCATCTGTCACCAGGTCAACCTCGAATATCTCGGCCAGACTGTCTGGACCAAGGAAGAGGACGGCGAGACGATCGCTTATCCGGATACCTGCGTCGGCACCGACAGCCACACGACCATGATCAATGGTCTCGGTGTTCTCGGCTGGGGTGTCGGTGGTATCGAGGCTGAAGCTGCCATGCTCGGCCAGCCGGTTTCCATGCTTCTGCCTGAGGTCATCGGCTTCAAGCTGACCGGCAAGGTGAAGGAAGGCGTCACCGCGACCGACCTCGTTCTGACCGTTGTGCAGATGCTGCGCAAGAAGGGCGTGGTTTCGAAGTTCGTCGAATTCTTCGGCCCCGGCCTCGATTCGATGTCTTTGGCCGACCGTGCAACCATCGGCAATATGGGCCCGGAATATGGCGCGACCTGCGGCTTCTTCCCGGTTGATGGTGAAACCATCAATTACCTGACCATGTCCGGCCGCGCAAAGGACCGTATCGCGCTCGTCGAAGCCTATTCCAAGGCGCAGGACATGTGGCGCACCGGCGATGGTTCCGACCTCGTGTTCACCGACACGCTGGAACTCGATCTTGGCGATGTCGTGCCCTCCATGGCCGGACCGAAGCGTCCGGAAGGCCGCCTGCCGCTCGAAACCATCGCGCCGAATTTCGCGACGGCTC
Source organism: Agrobacterium sp. ST15.16.055 (assembly GCF_027956555.1). NCBI lineage: Bacteria > Pseudomonadati > Pseudomonadota > Alphaproteobacteria > Hyphomicrobiales > Rhizobiaceae > Agrobacterium > Agrobacterium sp. ST15.16.055. Next base: position 2,798 of record NZ_JAQKGN010000025.1, on the reverse strand, counting down.
TCGAGAACGACTACAAGAAGCCCGGCCAGCTCCACAGCCGCTATGCGGTTGAGGGCGAGGAGTTCGATCTCGGTCACGGCGATGTGGCTATTGCCGCCATTACGTCGTGCACGAACACGTCCAACCCCTCCGTTCTTATTGCCGCCGGCCTTCTCGCCCGCAATGCGGTCGCCAAGGGGCTGAAGTCCAAGCCATGGGTGAAGACCTCGCTGGCACCGGGAAGCCAGGTCGTTGCCGAATATCTCGACAAATCAGGTCTGCAGAAGGATCTCGATGCGATCGGTTTCAACCTCGTCGGTTTCGGCTGCACCACCTGCATCGGCAATTCCGGTCCGCTGCCGCCTGCGATCTCCAAGACGATCAACGACAAGGGCCTGATCACCGCCGGTGTTCTCTCGGGCAATCGCAACTTCGAAGGTCGTATCTCGCCTGACGTTCAGGCGAACTATCTGGCCTCGCCGCCGCTCGTCGTCGCCTATGCCCTTGCCGGCACGGTCCAGAAGGATCTGACCAAGGAGCCGATCGGCGACGATCAGAACGGCAATCCTGTTTATCTCAAGGATATCTGGCCGACCTCCAAGGAAATCCAGGAATTCATCCTGAAATACGTCACCCGTGAGCTTTACGAAACGAAGTATGCCGACGTGTTCAAGGGCGATGCGAACTGGCAGGCCGTTCAGGTTCCGCCGGGCCAGACCTATGCCTGGGACGACCAGTCTACCTATGTTCAGAACCCGCCCTATTTTGTCGGCATGGGTAAAAAGGGCACCGGTCTCAAGAACATCAAGGGCGCGCGCGTCCTCGGTCTCTTCGGCGACAAGATCACCACCGACCATATTTCTCCGGCCGGTTCGATCAAGGCCGCTTCGCCTGCCGGTGCCTATCTGACGGAGCATGGTGTTGCCGTGGCCGACTTCAACCAGTACGGCACGCGGCGTGGCAACCATGAAGTGATGATGCGCGGCACCTTCGCAAATATCCGCATCCGCAATCACATGCTTGGTCCGAACGGCAAGGAAGGTGGTTACACCATCCACTATCCGTCCAAGGAAGAGATGTCGATCTACGATGCTGCCATGAAGTACAAGGCAGAGGGCGTACCGCTCGTCATCTTTGCCGGTGTCGAATATGGCAACGGCTCTTCCCGCGACTGGGCGGCCAAGGGCACCAACCTGCTCGGCGTGAAGGCTGTGATCGCACAGTCCTTCGAGCGTATCCACCGCTCCAACCTTGTCGGCATGGGCGTCGTTCCCTTCGTCTTCGAGGAAGGCACGACTTGGGCGAGCCTGGACCTCAAGGGCGATGAAATCGTCGAGATCGATGGTCTCGAAGGCGAAATCAAGCCGCGTGAAAAGAAGATCGCCAAGATCACCTACAGCGACGGTTCGGTGAAGGAAGTGCCGCTTCTGTGCCGCATCGATACGCTTGATGAGGTGATCTACATGAACAATGGCGGCATTCTGCAGACCGTTCTGCGCGATCTGGCCGCTTAACGCTTTGACGATCGAAGGCGTCGGGAGAAATCCCGGCGCCTTTCATTTTGCGGTCTCTTTTTTTGTGATTGTCGCTCACCCCTTCGTGACTTTCTATTGAAGGGCGTTAGACGTTATTTTCCGATTTGCATCCGGCAGGATTGATCGCATCAATTCGTCTGGATCTCTTCCGGACAAAGGTTTTTGTAATGCCGCTGAAATTCCCTCTGTCGATATGTCTTCTCGGCACGTTTCTCGTCACCTCCGCGCAGGCGCAGGAGGCCGTGAAGGGCGTCGTCGAATTGTTCACCTCGCAGGGATGCTCATCCTGCCCGCCGGCGGATGAAGCCCTGCGCAAGATGATCCAGAAGGGCGACGTCGTCGGTCTTTCCTACCATGTCGATTACTGGAACTATCTCGGCTGGACGGATTCGCTCGCCTCGAAGGAAAATACCGACCGGCAATATGGTTATATGCGCGCGCTCGGCCGTAACGGGGTCTATACGCCGCAGGCCATTCTGAACGGCCGCGACCATGTCAAGGGTGCCGATGTTCGCGGTATCTATGACAGGCTTGATGCTTTCAAGCGCGAGGGAAAGGGACTGAACGTGCCGGTTTCGTCGAAATTTGCCGGTGACGAGGTGGAGATCGATATTGGCGCTGGCAGCGGCAAGGCCGATGTCGTCGTTGCGTATTTCACGCGCGAGCAGACCGTGGATGTGCAGAAGGGCGAAAACCAGGGGAAAAAAATGTCCTACTGGCACAGCGTCTATGATGTGCAGACAGTCGGCATGTGGGATGGTTCGCCAATGACGGTGAAGCTTCCGGCGAGCGTGGTGGCCAAGGTGAAAAAGGGCGGCTGCGCCGTGCTTTTGCAGACAGCCAACGCCGGTGGCGATCCCGCGGCAATCGTCGGCGCCAGTATCCTGCTTGGAAATGGAAACCCTTGATCGCCCGTAAGGCGATGGAAGATCCGGTCCGGGCATTGGGGGCTGGGGGTAAAGGGTCAATGCACCGGACCGGGTCATCTTGGTGCCTAGGCATCAATTGACAATAGGACTATTCCACCCAATTCAGGCCATGGTTTGACCGAAATACGGCAGCCTACGCGAAAATGGCTGCCTAAATGGTTACCATTTTTAACCCCTGCTTTTGCAGTTGGCAGCGCTTGTCCGAGAAACGGCGGGCGCAGTTCTGCGCTCAGACTGCTGACAAACCCCTGGCGTGAGCTGGGGGTTTATGATTCATTGGGACATGTTGAAGAAACCTGCTCCTGAACAGACCGCTCTCGAGATGGTGACGCTCGATAGCCTGGTCCCGAAAGAT
>NZ_JAQKGN010000024.1:0-24304 GCF_027956555.1 Agrobacterium sp. ST15.16.055 | reverse complement strand
CGTATTCCATGGGCTCAGGCTCAGCAGCGACGATAGCGTCAGCGGCCTGTGCGCCGGATACTGCTGCGAGAGCCGCAGCGGAGCCGATGAGAAGGCTCTTGATGTTCATGGTTGACCTCCAGTCAAAGTTTTTAAGTGGGTCTGGGTACTTTCGCTGAAGGACAGCATTCCCTGCCCCATTCCCGTGTTCTTAGAAGCCAAACGATCCACCGCCTCGCTTCTGGTGGTGAAAATACAAAAGGTTTCGCCGCATGCAATCGCCAACATCCGATAAATAGCATTTACGTATATGCTTCATTTCGATTTGTTGCGGAAACAACACACCATGCGCAGCCAACCCGCAGGCGGCTTTACCATGCGTTAAGAAATTGCTTGAAAATCCGTTAGTTAGTTAGATTAACGAGATATTTACAAACTGCCGGCTTTTTCGGAGAAACCTTGCCTCGTCGGGCAAGAGAGGTGGAAACCGTCGCATCCTTACACCCCTGCATCTGACACACCCTCACAGCGCGCGTGGAGAGACTAGGGAAAAGCCAAGCCGTTTGACACCGATTCCCCACGCAACGATTCGAGGGACAAACGTCGTATCGATCGCGTCTATTCGCTCGGGGTATCTGATGTGATGAGGCGGCGTCGCATTCGACAATTGGCTTTCATGATCGGCAGCAGCCGATTTGTTGCGCGCGCCAATTCGAAACGGACGGAAGAACAGGTGACAAGCGGCGACAGTCGCCAAAGCGCTCCGGCAGCTGTCTTGAAGTGAAGGATCGGGCGGGCTGGAATTTCCGGTCTTGCGCCGAAATGGCGGAGAGGATGGGATTCGAACCCACGATACGCTTTTGACGTATACTCCCTTAGCAGGGGAGCGCCTTCGACCACTCGGCCACCTCTCCGGTGCGGCCTGATTATTGCGTAAAAAAAATGATTGCAAGGCTTTTTCGCCAAGAAGCACAAAAACCTGTTGGCTGAACATACCGCCGCGAAACTTTGCGGGCCTTTCGGGAACTTCTTGCAGGCCGGCACGTTCTGGCTTCGGTAACAAAAGAGGTGTTCTAATGGCTCAGACCAAACTGAATGTTGTCGAAGACACGATCGAAAACCAGATTGCGGAGCTGCGTTCGCAGATCGCATCCCTCTCTAAATCCGTCTCGGCCCGCGCGGAAGGCGTGGGCGAAGATGCATCCGAATTTCTGGATGAGGCGCGCGGGCGCGTTCGCAAGGCGGCCCACAATGTGCGCGCCCAGGGCCAGCATGTCGTCGAAGCGGTCAAGGAGAATCCCGGCACGGCAACCTCCCTGCTGACGATCGTTGGCGCACTCGGTTTTGCAATCGGTTATGCGGTCGGCACAAGCACGCAGCAGAATTCGTCGAACGGAAGCCTTTATCGCTGGCGCTGATGGCCGCACGGGCTTAAAATTCGGGCAAGGCGGGTCAATCCCGCCTTGCCTTTTCGTATTGATTTGAAATGGGATGAATGGGGGCGAATATGCGGTTCAGCGACGATCTTGAAACGGCTTTGTCGGATTTTGCGAGGGATCACGGCATCGACAGGGATGAGGCCATCCAGCGCATCGTTCGCGCCGCCCTTATCAACGGCGGTTATCTCGCCTCCGGCGAAGAAGGCATTCCGCCGGAAAAGCTGAACGCCAGCAACGACGACTGAATCAATATCCCGACCGCGATGGCGCAGGTGCTGCCCCGCCCTTGTAACGGGCCGATAGCGCACGCAGGGTGCTGGCGAATTCCGTTACATCGGCGCCGACGGCCACGAAGGAAGCGCCGAGTTCGAGATAGCGGCGATTGTAGGTTTCGTTGAAGGTGAGAATGCCGGCGGCCTTGCCCGCCTTGACGATCTTGACAATGGCTGCCTCGATCACCGTCTGCACTTCCGGCTCGTCTATCCTGCCGAGATAACCCATATCCGCCGCCAGATCCGCCGGGCCGATGAAGACGCCGTCCACGCCTTCCACCGCAAGAATATTGTCGAGATCGTCGATCGCCGCACGCGTTTCGGCCTGCACCAGCAGGCAGACGCCGTCCGAGGCGCTGTCGGCGTAATCGGTTATCGTGTTGAAGGCGGAAGCGCGGGCGACGGCAGCCCCCATGCCGCGAATGCCGCGCGGCGGATAATGCATGGCACTGACCAGATCTTTCGCCTGATCGGCCGAATCGACCATAGGCACGAGAAGCGTGCGCGCACCCGCGTCCAGAAGCTGCTTTATCATCCAGCTTTCGCCGACCGGCACGCGCACCACCGGCTCGGCGGGCGATGTGGCAAGCGCGCGAAGCTGATCGATGATGCTGCGCAGATCGTTCGGCCCGTGTTCTCCGTCAATCACCAGCCAGTCAAAACCCGCAGTGCCGGCGATTTCCGCCGTGATGGCCTCGCCCATATCGAGCCAGAGGCCAATCTGCGGCTTGCCGGCATGGATGGCGGTTTTGAAACGGTTTTCGGGAGCGGGCATGATGTCCTCAGGAAAGCAGTAATTTCAGATCGGCGGAAGCATCCGCCAGGATGGCGCGATCCGGCTCCGCGCCGGTATCGAGCAGTTTCTTGCCCGCGACATAGGCCTTGGCGTCGTTGACGGCATCCACCGCCACGAATCGCCCATCGCGAAAATACCAGACGGACCAGCTGCCCTCACGCGCGCCTTGCCTCAGCATCGTCTCGTCGTAACCAAGATTGAAGCCGGCGATCTGCAGTTTGGCGTCATATTGATCCGACCAGAACCATGGCTTGGGATCATAGGCGGTTGCAGCCCCGGTGAGCACGGCAGCGGCCGCCTCAGCTTGATCGACTGCGTTCTGTACCGATTCGAGACGCACATGCTGACCGCGCCAAGGCAGCAGCGCGCAGTCGCCCACCGCATGAATGGCGCTGTCGGAGGTGCGGGTATGGTCGTCCACCACGATGCCATTGCCGACGTCGAGGCCCGATTCGCGAGCGAGGCGGTCATTCGGTGTTACGCCGATGCCGACAATCACGAAGTCCACATCCAGCGTCGAGCCGTCGGAGAGTTCGGCAGCGGCCACCCGGCCATCCATGCCGACAAGGCGCACAAGGCCGGTCTTTTCGCGAATGGAAACGCCGTGAGCCTGGTGGATGCCGCGCATGATATCGGCGGTTTCCTTCGCCGCCACGCGCTGGAGAATACGGTCGGCCATTTCGATCAAGGTCACTTCGAGGCCGAGCTTGCGGGCGACGGCCGCTGCTTCGAGGCCGATATAACCGCCGCCGATCACCAGCAGCCTGCGGCCCGGCTTCATCTCCTCCATCAGACGGTCGGCATCGCGTTTGTCGCGAACGGTCAGGACGCCTTCCAGATCGCCACCAATGCTGGCGGGCAGCAGCCGGGGAGCCGCCCCGGTCGCCAGCACCAGCCGGTCATAGGAAAGCGTGCCGCCGTCCTGCATGCGCAGGGTTTTGGCTGAGCGGTCTATCTCCTCGACCAAGGTGGAAAGCCGCATATCGACATTGTTCTCCGCGTACCATTCCTCCGGCCGGAACATCAGCCGGTCGAAGCTCATCTCGCCGAGGAGGTATTTTTTGGAGAGCGGCGGCCGCTGGTAGGGATAGGCGTCTTCGGAACCGATGATGGTGATGGGGCGCTCATCCTTCAGCGCCCGAAGCTTCGACGCCAGCGCGAAAGCGCCCTGCCCCGCCCCGACGATTACCAGCCTTCCCGTCACAGTCCACTCCCAGAAGAATCACGAAGCGCCGGTCCTGCCGGGCCCCGCGATGCGATATTGCAAGGTTCAGGCGTAACGCCAAGTACGGCCCCAGTCAACACCAGCCCCGTGCAAGCGTGACGCAGTATCAGCACAGACTGCAACCGGATGAGACCGAACGCATTTCCATAGTGGAAACATCGGCTTCCGATGGGAAGACTGGTTGAGATCGATACAGACAACAGACAATTGCTTGCATTTCCTTCATGCCCTGGCAAGGAAGCGGCGTTAAAATCGGCATCAAAAGAGGCAATCCGGGAGGTTGTCATGGCTTTGCATATGGATCCCCGTCTGAACGTCCCCCAGGACGAGATGTACGAGAAATTTCAGATCGACCGGCCCGGCAAGATCACCTTCATCGGGCATCATCTCAGCGCCAAGGACACTATGCGCTGCCTGGTGCGGACCATTTCCCTTTACGGCGCGGAACTGGATGTCAGCCCCGATCTGGAAATGCCGGCCAATTTCTATCTGGAAATTCTCGGTATCCGCGATGAGATCGGCTGCACGCTGATCCGGCGCGAAGAGGAAAAAGTGACGATCGGCTTCAATATGCTGATCGATGCGGAGTTCCTGCACCATGTGCGACGCCTGAGCTTCGAGACCAACGCGTGACCCCGGCACGATAGGCCGATGGCTTTTCCGTCCCCTCACCGGGACGTAAAATTCTGTTCCAAAACAGTCATGCCGCAACCGGCTGCGCCTTGCGTCCGGTTTTTTTGGACCTATTGTGAGCCGGGTTTTAAACACAGATACCGGAAACTCTGAAGCCAATGTCCGCTTTTTCACGCCTTACCCCCCTCGCCGTCTCGCTACCCTCCACCGTTCCCTTCGTTGGCCCGGAGGCCATCGAGCGGAACCGCGGCTTGAAGGTTGAAGCGCGTATCGGCGCAAACGAAAGCGGCTTCGGCCCTGCCCCTTCCGTGCTTGTGGCCATGCGTGATGCGGCAGCAGAGACATGGATGTACAGCGATCCGGAAAATTTCGAGCTGAAGGAAGCGCTCGCCATCCACCATGGCGTCTCGCGCGGCAATATTGCCATCGGCGGCGGCGTCGATGGATTGCTGGGAGAAATCGCCAGGCTGATCATCGAGCCGGGCACGCCTGTCGTCACCTCTTTCGGCGGTTACCCCACCTTCAATTACCATGTGAACGGTTTTGGCGGGAAACTCATAACCACGCCCTATGTCGACGATCACGAAGATCTTGACGGGCTGCTCGATCTCGTCATCCGGGAAAATGCGCCACTCGTTTATTTCGCCAACCCTGATAATCCGATGGGAAGCTGGTGGGAAGCGAGCGAAGTCGTCGCCTTCGCCCGCGCATTGCCGGAAACCTGCCTGCTCATTCTGGATGAAGCCTATTGCGAAACCGCGCCGGCCAGCGCCGTGCCGGCCATCGACGCGCTGATCGGCCAGCCGAACATCCTGCGCATGCGCACCTTCTCGAAAGCCTATGGGCTTGCGGGTGCGCGCGTGGGTTACGCCATCGGCACGCTCGGCAATGTCGAAGCCTTCGACAAGATTCGCAACCATTTCGGCATGGCACGCATTTCGATCGCCGGCGCTTTGGCGGCACTGAAAGATCAAGCCTATCTGCATGAAGTCGTTGGTAAAATTTCTGACGCCCGTGAGCGCATTTCGGCAATTGCCCGAGATAACGGCCTATCACCGCTCCCCTCCGCCACCAATTTCGTCACCATCGATTGCCACCGCGACGGCGCTTATGCCCGCGCGATCGTTGATGGGCTGATGGAGCACGGCGTCTTCATCCGCATGCCGGGCGTTGCGCCGCTCAACCGCTGCATTCGCGTGAGCGTGGGGCCGACTGACAAGCTCGATCTTTTCGAGCAAGCGCTGCCGAAGGTTCTCAAGACGATCGGGTAAACTCCCCCCACTCTCGTTTCTGTGGCTGTTACAGGAATGAGGTTGGAGAATGCGCCGCATTGCACGCATCGAACCAACAACCTCCCGCAAGCTCCTGCCCGCGAATCATTTTCCGGCAACGGACATCGCCAAACATAAGAAAACCGCGCCGGCCTTGTTCCTGCCGGTCGCGGTTTGATGTGTCAGCGCAAAAGCTTGTTTTCAAAGCCCTCGCCGCGTTCCCCTTCGGGTTTACTTTCCTTTGCGCCGGTCATCGGGACTGGAGGGAACCGGACCGGAAATCTCAATGATGGCGTGGGTCAATCAGTGCATCGTCATCCAGTCGCGGGCAGCGCGCAGCGCTTCGGCCAGTTCCGATTTCGTCATGTTGCGGGCGAGATCGGCGCGCAGCGAAGCGGCTCTTTCCGATCCGCGGATCGCGGCGATGTTGAGCCATTTATGGGCTGCGATCAGGTCCACCTTGCAGCCCCGGCCGGTCGCATAGACCAGGCCGAGATTGCAAAGAGTGTCGGCGCGGGTTTCGCCACCGGCAGCCATTTCGATATCGCGGATTTCAAAGCGTGCCATCGTTTTTATCCCTGTCGTCCAGAGCTTTCCGCTTTTCGTCAAAAAGCGAAGCGCTCTGTCTCTTTGTTTTTTCGCATTTCCCGACGCAAAACCGCTTCGCACTTTTGCTGGAATGCTCTCGCCTGTTTCATCATTGCCTTCTTGCCGAGGCTATCGTCCGGACCCGCCGTCTTTTGCGGCTTTTTTGCCCTTCCGTCCGGCAGGTTTTCCCTGCGCTTTTGATGAGTTCACTATGCCACCGGGCCTTCAACACCCGCTTAAAAGGCATGATTAATGGGCCGCAAACAAACTGCAAACGATTGGTAAAATTGGGTTTTCGTTAAATATCACGAGGTGCGGAAATTAAGGACTTTGCGGCGAATTTTACGAAAAGTTTAGAATTGGATTTAAACCCTTCGTTCACCACGATCCAAACACCGATTTTCTGTTTTCCTCTTTTCTTCGCTTTCAAACGTCGCAAATGCCGTGCAATGGACGCAAATTTCTATTTCCTTTTACGTTAACGTCAAATACTATCCGCCTGCCCGTGCGGAGGATGAACGGGCAAAGACCAGCGCGACGTGAACGGAGGAGTTTCCATGAAGCGTGTGATGATGATGACCGCTGCCCTGCTGATGGGCAGCAACCTTGCCTTTGCCGCAGAAGCCATTGAGGGCAACTGGAAGACGGCCAGCGGCGAAACCGCCGTGATCGGCCCCTGCGGCGGCGCTTTCTGCGTGACGCTGAAGACCGGCAAGCATGCCGGAAAACAGATTGGCAAGCTTTCCGGCAAGGGAAACAGCTATTCCGGCGAGATCACCGATCCTGCCAATGACAAGACCTATAGCGGCTCCGGCACCGTTTCCGGCAATTCGCTGAGCATGAAGGGTTGCGTACTGAAGGTTTTGTGCAAATCGCAGACCTGGACGCGGCTGTAATCGACAAGGCGGCGGGTGGGCTTTCTGTCCTGCCGCTTGCGACCCTACGGCTGACGGTGCGGTGCGCCGCCCAAGGACTTCGCCCGAACCTGCGGGCGCAGGCCGCATGGAAGCCATATATCCGTTGATGTATTGTTGCGCCCGACACCAACGAGAGCGACGCATGCGCCCCATCCTTTCGACAATCCTGATCGCAGGCACTTCGCATGTCGGCAAAAGCACCCTTGCGGGCCTGTTGAGCGATAGGCTGCGTTGCGAGGCAATATCGACCGACAGTCTCGCCCGCCATCCGGGAAGGCCATGGCCGCGCGTTCCGGTGCAAGTGGAGGAATATTACTCGCAGCTCTCGGCGGAAACGATCCACTGGTTTCTCAAGATACATCATCAGAACATCTGGCCATCGATCCGCACGATGATCGACAGCAGGTCAGGCACCGGCACGCCCGCAATCTTCGAGGGCGCGGCCCTGCGGCCGGAATTGATTTCGCCCCTGCTCGGCGACGAGGTCGCCGGTGTCTTTCTCCATGCCGGCAATGATTTTCTTCTCGAGAGAATGCGCTCTCACGCCCGCTATCAAGATGCAGCGGCTGAGAAGCGGCGGATCATCGACGCCTTCATCGAGCGTTCGTTGCGGGAAAACACGGACATGCTGGCATCCGCGCAGGAGCACCGCGTGCCGGTTGTCAATGTGAGCCAGCCTCGGGCATTCGAGACCCTGCTGACCGATCTTGCGGCGCGTGCGGAAGCCCCTCTGCCCTGATCGAAAAGCGGGTGCTCCAGCGCCACTGTGGCATCAATCCACCATGTCACCACCCGTTAACATCCCTGAACACCATATGAACCGGGACCTCAGGGTCCGTTCAGTCCGAGTGTGGCAAAACTCTGTCCATCAACTCCAATAAAGGGGAATGGGCATGACAAAGCTGATCAGCCGACTGGCAATCTTCGCGTTTCTCATGGCGATCTTCGCCATGTCCTTCGCCTCGCTCGTCGTTAATCCCAACCGCAGTTTCCAGCGGGTGAATGCCGGTGCGGCAATTGCCTGCCAGCACAGCCCTGCGCCCGCCGCCAATTGCCCCGTCGTACTGTAAGAAGGGATTTGATGATGACGACAAGCTTCTCCAACGGCCTGTTTTCCGCCCTGCGGCTGATGCTGATGGCCTCGATCTTTCTCGGCCCGGTGGCCAGACTTGCGGTTTACAAGGCCGATCCCCGCCCGGCCTCGAAGAGCGCCGGATTCGTACTCCTGATGAGCCTGCAGCGCGGCGCGCTCGGCTGAAATTTCTACCGCCCCACAGTTATTCGAACTGCATTTTCGCGTTTCTTTTCAGCTTCTTCGTATTTCTGTCGCTTGCCTGTCGAAATTGGCCTCTTATAATGGGCCATGACAATAGCAAAACGAACGATTCCGCCCCTCACCTTCATCAGCCCCGAGCCTTTCGCGCCGCAGACATTCACGGATCCGAAAGAAGCCGTGGCGGCTTTGACCGCGCTTTATGAACGCAATACGGCGTTCCTCATCAACTCCTTTACCGAACTCGCCAAGGGTGCGCCGATTAACGGCCGTTACCGCGCCTGCTACCCGCAGGTCAGCCTTGAGACCGCAACCTTCGGCCATGTCGATTCGCGTCTCTCCTACGGCCATGTCACCGCCCCCGGCGTCTATACGACGACGATCACCCGCCCTGAGCTTTTCCGCCACTACCTGAAAGAGCAGCTGGGGCTTCTGATCAAGAACCACGGCGTTCCGGTAACGGTGTCGGAATCGGCCACACCCATTCCGCTGCATTTCGCCTTCGGCGAAGGCGCCTATGTCGAGGCGGCGGCGGCGTCTTCGCTCTCCGACGTGCCGCTGCGCGATCTTTTCGATACGCCCGATCTCAACAATACCGACGATCTCATCGCCAATGGTGAATATGATCAGGTGCCCGGCGAACCGGCGCCGCTAGCGCCCTTTACCGCACAGCGCATCGATTATTCGCTGGCCCGCCTCAGCCACTATACGGCAACGAGCGCCAGCCATTTCCAGAATTTCGTGCTGTTCACCAACTACCAGTTCTATATCGATGAATTCGCCGCCTGGGCGCGGAAATTGATGGCCGACGGCGGTGAAGGTTATACGGAATTCGTGGAGCCGGGCAATATCGTCACGCTTGCCGGTTCCGACAGGCCGACAACCGATATGACACTGGCGCGGCTGCCGCAAATGCCCGCCTATCACCTGAAGAAAAAGGGTCATGCCGGCATCACGCTCGTCAATATCGGCGTCGGCCCTTCCAACGCCAAGACGATCACCGACCACATCGCCGTGCTGCGCCCGCATGCCTGGCTGATGGTCGGCCATTGCGCCGGCCTGCGCAACAGCCAGCGGCTGGGAGACTATGTTCTGGCCCATGCCTATGTGCGTGAGGATCATGTTCTCGACGACGACCTGCCGGTCTGGGTGCCCATCCCGGCTCTCGCCGAAGTGCAACTGGCTCTGGAAGGCGCTGTGGCAGAAGTTACCGGCTACGAGGGCTTCGAGCTGAAGCGCATCATGCGCACCGGCACCGTCGCCACCATCGATAACCGCAACTGGGAGCTTCGCGATCAGGCCGGCCCCGTCAAGCGCCTGTCGCAGTCGCGCGCCATTGCGCTCGACATGGAATCGGCCACCATCGCCGCCAACGGTTTCCGCTTCCGCGTGCCCTACGGCACCCTGCTCTGCGTTTCCGACAAGCCGTTGCATGGCGAACTGAAACTGCCGGGCATGGCGACGGAGTTCTACCGCACGCAGGTCGCCCAGCATCTGCAAATCGGCATTCGCGCCGTGCAGAAGCTTGCGGCCATGCCAACGGAAACGCTGCATTCGCGCAAGCTCAGAAGTTTTTACGAGACGGCGTTCCAGTAAAAACAGCTGTCGCGAAAGCCTGCCTTGGTGTATGATTTCAAAAATCGATACACCAAGGATTTTTCCATGCGCACGAATATTGAGCTTGACGACGCCTTGATCGCCGAAGCGATGGAAATCACAGGCCTCTCGACGAAAAGGGCAACGGTGGAAAAGGCGTTGCGCGATCTGGTGCGCATTCATCGTCAGATGCGTGCCCTCGACGCGTTGGAGGGCATGGGCTGGGAAGGTGATCTGGACGAGATGCGGACGGATTGGGATGCTGAGACGGACTGGGACGTGAAGAACACCAAATGATCGTAGCAGATAGCTCTGCCTGGATTTCATTTATTCGAAAAGACGCGCCTACCCTCTCCGCCAAGTTTCGCGCCTTAATGGCGCAGGGCGAAATTCTGATCGGCGACATCATTCTTCTTGAGGTGCTTAGAGGCGCGCGTGACGGTCATCATGCGCGCCGACTTGAGCAGATGCTGGGCGAATTTCCCTGCGTCGCGATGATGTCGCCCCAGCTCGCCATCAAGGCCGCCGCCAATTACCGCTTCCTGCGGGAGCGCGGCTATACGATCAGAAAAAGCAACGACCTCATTATCGGTACCTACTGTATCGAGCACGGGCACAAGCTGTTGCAAAATGACCGAGACTTTCAGCCGATGGCCGATCATCTCGGTCTGCGACTGGCGTGAGCCTCAAACCATCTTCACCGTCCCCTCCACGCGGATGGGAAAATTCACCGAGCGCGCGATGAAGCATTTGTCGTGCGCATCATGGTGCAGCTCATCCGCCCGGGCGGGATCACCCTTCGAAATAGTGATGACCGGTTTCAGCACCACTTCGCTGAACTGCCCCGCGCCATCCTTTTCCATGACAAGCGTGCCTTCGGCATTGTCGACATAGTCTTCGACGATGATGCCGTTGACGGAGCAGAAATGCAGGTACCAGAGCTTGTGGCACGCCGAGAGCGAGGCGACCAGCAGGTCTTCCGGGTTCCAGCGAGAGGGATCGCCGCGGAAGGCCGGGTCGGAGGAGCCGGCGATATCCGCCTTGCCTGCCGTGGAAATCGTGTAGTCACGCTCATAATCGCGGTAACCCGACGTGCCTTTGCCGCGATTGCCGGTCCATTTCACCTGCACGGCGTAATGATGTTCCTGTCCTGCCATTTTAGTTCTCCCTAAGAGTTTTTCGTCGCCTTTTCCGGATGTAAAACCGCTACGCGGTTTTACTGGAAATGCACCCGCGTATCGCGCAGGTGGTCGAGCCCTTTGCGCAGCGTTTCTATGATCTCATCCACTTCCGAGCGGCTGATCGTCAGTGCCGGTGAGGCCAGCATACGGTCGCCGGTGGCGCGCATGACCAAGCCGTTGGCCAGGCAATGGTTGCGCACCGCGGTTCCGATATCGTCCGGCTTGGCGAAACGCCGGCGCGTCGCCTTGTCGGCCGTTATCTGCAGGCCGCCCATCAGGCCGATATTCACCGCCTCGCCCACCAGTTCGTGATCCGTCAGGCTTTTCCAGCCTTCGGAGAAATAAGGGCCGATATCGTCGCGCACCCGCTCCACCAGTCCTTCCTCCTCAATGATGCGGAGGTTTTCCAGGGCGGCGGCGGCGCAGACGGGATGGCCGGAATAGGTGAAACCGTGATTGAAGTCACCGACCTGGGAAAGCATGACCTCCGCCACCCGATCCGAGACGATGACGCCGCCAATCGGCAGGTAACCGGAAGACAGGCCCTTGGCGACGGGAGCAAAATCCGGCTCCACACCGAAATGCTGGTAACCGAACCAGGAACCTAGACGGCCGAAACCGCAGATCACCTCGTCGGAGACGAGAAGAATGTTGCGCGCCTTGCAAATGCGGGCGATTTCCGGCCAGTAGGTTTCCGGCGGCACGATGACGCCGCCGGCGCCCTGAATGGGTTCGGCCACGAAAGCGGCGACATTTTCCTCGCCGAGTTCATCGATCTTCGCCTCCAGTTCGCGCGCCGCCTTCAGGCCGAATTCGGCCGGCGAAAGATCGCCGCCCTCGACATACCAATAGGGCTGACCGATATGGGCCACGCCCTCGATCGGCAGATCGCCCTGCTCGTGCATCCATTTCATGCCGCCGAGCGAAGCGCCTGCCACGGTCGAGCCATGATAGCCGTTGCGTCTCGCGATTACCCTGGTCTTCGTCGGATGGCCGAGCGCCTTCCAGTAGATCCGCGCCATGCGGAACCAGGTGTCGGTGGCTTCCGAACCGGAATTGGTAAAGAACACATGGTTCATTTTCGGTCCGGCGCGCGAAGCGATCTTCTGCGCCAGAAGTGTGGCGGGCGGCGTGGTGGTGCCGAAAAACGCGTTGTAGTAGGGCAGCTCATTCATCTGCCGCTGTACGACATCGGCGATCTCGCGGCGTCCGTAACCGATATTCACGCACCAAAGGCCGGCAAAGGCGTCGAGATATTTTTTGCCGGTGCTGTCATAGATGAACACCCCTTCGGCGCGCTCGATGATGCGGGTGCCGGCGGCGTTGAGCTTGCCCATGTCGGAAAAAGGGTGGAGGTGATGGGCGGCATCGATGGCGGCGAGATTGGACATCGGCTTGGAGATTTCAGTCATGACAGATTGCACTCCCATAAAGGCAACGGCGCTCACGCCGTCACGCCCGCCGAACATGGCCGGGCGGCTTCGATTTGGCAAGGCTGACGTTTTTTCAGCGAGGCGGCTTGGACAAGCGGTGATCGCTCGATTCACAGTCGGTTGCGCTATGCGAAAAACGACCGCCCCACCAGAACCCTCAATTCGCCCGCATGAACTTTGAGAGCCACATCCCGTTCCATCGGCAACAATTCGCCATCGATCACGCATCGCACGTCGTGGCGTTTCTTCGGAAAATGAAGCTCCACATCAGTCGAGGTCATGGCCGTCACGGCGTCGTTCTCCTTGAGCTTGCCGCGCAAAATGTCAAAGGCGAGTTTTGCAACGCCCGAAGGGCGTAGCGGATCGGTGAGGTAAAAGCCGAGATGGCCGCCGGAAACATTGTCCGCCACCAGGAGCGAGTTCTGGCCGAACTCGTTGTTGGAGACGGAGATGGCCGAGACTTTACGGTACTGGGTTTCACCATTCACGGTATATTCCACCTCGAACACCGGTGGATTGAGGATAACGCTGATGGCGGCGCGGATGCTTGCCTTGATCTTGCCGAGACGGGAGGCAAAAGCGAGATTGTTGCGGTAGCGCACCATGCGCGAATGCAGGCCAGCCGAAAACTGGTGAACGAAGAGGCGGCCATTGGCGCTGGCGATATCCACACTGGCAACTTCGCCATGCGCCAACGTCTCCAGCACCTGGCGAATATCGAGCGGCAGCTTCAAAGAGCGGGCAAAGAGGTTCATGGTGCCGGCCGGCACGATACCGAGCGCGATGCCGTGTTTCCAGGCGATGGCCGCCGCTGCGGAAATCGTGCCGTCACCGCCGCCGGCGATGATGCCTTCAATGCCCGGCTCATCGGCGGCGCGCTCCATTTCCTCGACGATATCCTTTCCGGAGACCAGGCGGCACTCGATGGCGTGGCCGGCGCGGCTGAAAACCTCGCGGGCATGGTCGCAATAGGCCTCCATGCCTGTGGTGCGAAACGTGCCACCGTCACGATTGAAAATTGCAATGAGCTTCATGTTTCCAACCCGATCCAACAAGGCAGCCGCGCGTAAATGCCTGACCTTATATAGGGTTCCGAACACCATCGCGTGAAGATGCTCTTTTGCCGAGAATCGCTCTAC
Source organism: Agrobacterium sp. ST15.16.055 (assembly GCF_027956555.1). Taxonomy (NCBI): domain Bacteria; kingdom Pseudomonadati; phylum Pseudomonadota; class Alphaproteobacteria; order Hyphomicrobiales; family Rhizobiaceae; genus Agrobacterium; species Agrobacterium sp. ST15.16.055. The sequence continues at coordinate 10,562 of NZ_JAQKGN010000024.1, read as the reverse complement.
CGCAACGCATCATTTCATGTTAGGGATCACTTAAGGTCATTTTCATGACCGCGCATCTCCAGTCAGGGCAGACCGCTCCCATACGGTCTTGCCCTTTTTTCTGTGGGCCCTTCCCGCTTTTCAGGTCACGATGAGCCACTCGAATTTCTCTGAAGCCCGCCTTGGCGCGGAGAATGAAGCCGTTTATACGGCCGCCCCTGCCGTGGCCCTCTCCCCGCTTGCCATCGCGCTCATCGAACTGGCGCTTGCCGCCGGCGGCTTTGGCATCGGCACCGGCGAATTCGCCATCATGGGCCTGCTTCCCGACGTCGCCGCCACCTATGGCGTCACCGTTCCGCAGGCGGGTTATGTCATCACGGCCTATGCGCTCGGCGTCGTCATCGGCGCGCCGATCATCGCGGTTCTCGCTGCGCGCATGACGCGCCGCACCCTGCTTCTCGGCCTGATGGGGCTTTTTGCGGCCGGCAATATCTTGAGCGCCGTAGCACCGGATTTCCTGAGCTTCACCGTTCTGCGCTTCATCACCGGCCTGCCGCACGGCGCTTATTTCGGGGTTGCGGCATTGGTGGCGGCCTCCATGGCACCGATCCACAAGCGCGCCCGCGCCGTTGGCCGCGTCATGCTCGGTCTCACCATCGCCACCCTGCTCGGCACGCCGCTCGCCACTTTCTTCGGCCAGCTGCTTTCCTGGCGTGCGGCCTTCATGCTGGTCGGCGGCATCGCACTTCTGACGGTGGCGCTGCTCTGGTTCTTCCAGCCGCGTGATCGGGTGGAGGAAGGCGCCAGCGTCTGGCGCGAACTCGGCGCTTTCCGCCGTGTGCAGGTGTGGCTGACGCTCGCCATCGCCGCCGTCGGCTTCGGCGGCATGTTCTCGGTCTTCAGCTATATCGCCAAGACCACCACCGATGTGGCGATGATGCCGGTTTCCACCGTCTCCATGGTGCTGGCGCTGTTCGGCATCGGCATGAATGTCGGCAATGTGGTCGGCTCGCGGCTGGCCGATATCTCGCTCAACGGCACGATTGGCGGCATGCTTGCCTTCAACGTGCTTGTCATGACGGTGTTCGGCATGACGGCGGACAATCCTTTCATGCTCTGCCTCTGCGTCTTCCTGATCGGCTGCGGTTTCGCCGCCTGTCCGGCCGTGCAGACGCGGCTGATGGATGTGGCGCAGGATGCGCAGACGCTGGCCGCCGCCTCCAACCACTCCGCCTTCAACATCGCCAATGCGCTCGGCGCCTGGCTCGGCGGCCTCGTCATCGCCATGGGTTTCGGCTACGCCTCCACCGGTTATGTGGGCGCGGTTCTTTCCCTGCTCGGGCTTGGCGTTTTCCTTGTTTCGGTCACTGTCGAGCGGTGTGAAAAGGCGGCTTGAGGTCGCCTTTTTAACAGCCAGCACCACCGCCTCCTGCCGCGGTACGGACCCTTGCGGAAATTTCACAATCAGGCGCTTGACTCTTTTCGGTTTCAGGCGCAACACGGCCTTACGCGCATGCCGATCAGGCACTGCGCGGATTTCAACGGAGCATCATTGGATGTCTAGCGACAGTAGCAGTCGATTGCCTTTGCCGAGACCGGCGAACGTGAACTGATCCGACCGCTGTCGGCTCACCACCGCGTTCGCCGTGATCGGCGAATCGACGGAAAGGTGAGCAATCATGAACTTCCACAACCTCTCCCAGAGGGCCAGCAAGGCCGCACGTCTTCTTCGTAGCGGAAACTCCGGCTCCACCACCATTGCCGAACGCGTCGAGCACCTTAATACGCTGGATGTCGCCGAGGCCGTAACCGCCATCCTCGCCATGCCGCAGGCAAAGGCCGTCGCCATTCTCGACCGGCCGGAACTGCATGGCGCCGCCGCCATCATCGCCGATCTTCCGGTCGAACAGGCCGCCCGCCTCGTCAACCTGATGTCCGACGACCGTGTGGCCGACGTTATGGCGGAAATGGCCGAAGAGCCGCGGGCAAAGCTGTTTTCCCGGCTGGACCGCACGACGGCGCTCTCCATCCAGCACCTGATGGGTTATCCGCCGCGTACCGCCGGCTCGATCATGACCACGGAATTCGTCAGCGTGCCGGACAATTGGACGGTGGAACAGACCCTTTCGCACATCCGCGTCGTCGAGCGCTCGCGTGAAACGGTCTATGCCATCTATGTGTTGGCTGAGGACGGAACGCTCTCCACCGTCGTGACGCTGCGCCGCCTGCTGACCGGCCAAGCCGGCGCTTCCATCCTTTCCGTCGCGTCGAAAGAAGGCATTGCCTATGCAAGCCCGCTAATGTCGCAGGAGGATGTCGCCCGGCTGATCCGCAAGCACGACCTGCTGGCGCTGCCCGTCGTCGATGACCGCTCGCATATCCTCGGCATCGTCACCGTCGATGACGTGATCGACACCATGATCGCCGACACGACGGAAGACGCCCACAAATTCGGCGGCATGGAAGCGCTGGGCAAGCCCTATATGACGATCGGCTTTCCGGACATGATCCGCAAGCGCGCTGGCTGGCTCGCAGCCCTGTTCCTTGGTGAAATGCTGACGGCCAGCGCCATGCAGCATTTCGAAGGCGAGCTGGAAAAGGCCGTGGTGCTGACGCTGTTCATTCCGCTGATCATGTCCTCGGGCGGCAACTCCGGTTCGCAGGCCACATCGCTCATCATCCGGGCGCTGGCGCTCGGCGAGTTGAAGCTTTCTGACTGGTGGCGGGTGTTGCTCCGGGAAATCCCGACGGGCCTGACGCTCGGCTGCATTCTGGGCGCCATCGGCTTCCTGCGCCTGAGCCTCTGGCAGCAGGCCGGGTTTTACGATTATGGCGAGCACTGGCTGCTGGTCGGCGCCACCGTTTTCGCAGCCCTCGTCGGCATCGTGACCTTCGGCTCGCTGGCCGGCTCGATGCTGCCCTTCGTGCTGCAACGCCTGCGGCTCGACCCCGCCAGCGCGTCCGCCCCCTTTGTCGCGACGCTGGTGGATGTCAGCGGCCTCGTCATCTACTTCTCGGTAGCGCTGGTGATCCTCAGCGGTACGTTGCTCTAAAAGACGAAAGGCCCGCTCGGAGGAGCGGGCCTACTCATTTGGGTATACGCACGCGTCAGCACTGATCAACCGCCGGCATTGATGACGCCCGTTGCCAACAGTCCAAGCAGAATAAAGCCTATGACCACGCGGTACCAGACGAAGGGCATGTAGCTCCTGGTGGAGACGAGCTTGAGGAAGACGACGATCACGGCATAACCGACCACGAAGGCGATCAATGTCGCCAGCCCCGTCGGACCCCAGCCGACCGGATTGTCCTCGCCGATGCTTTTGAAAAGCTGGTAAAAGCCGGAGCCGAAGACGGCGGGAACGGCGAGCAGGAAGGAATAGCGGGCCGCCGCCTCGCGGGTATAGCCTAAAAGCAGGCCGGCACTGATGGTGCCGCCCGAGCGCGAGACGCCGGGAATGAGCGCCATGGCCTGCGCGAAACCGAAGAGAATGCCGTCGCGCCAGATCAGCTGGTTCAGTTTGTAGCGCTTTTTGCCGATCCTGTCGGCGAGGCCAAGGACAATGCCGAAGACGATCAGCATCACGGCGGTGATGTAAAGGTTGCGCAGCGAATGTTCGATCGCGTCCTTAAAGAACAGCCCCAGAAACACGATCGGCACCGAGCCGACGATAATCAACCAGCCGAGCCGGGCATCAGCCTTGTCATATGGCCCAAGGCGAAGATTTTGCCTGAGCCAGGCGGCAGCGATCCGCATGATATCGGACCAGAAATAGACCAGCACCGCCATTTCCGTGCCGATCTGTGTAATCGCGGTGAAGGCGGCTCCCGGATCCGCGCCGGAGGGCAGGAACTCCCCGGCAATGCGTAGATGCGCGCTTGAAGAAATCGGAAGAAATTCCGTAAGCCCTTGCAAAAGGCCGAGAAATGCGGCCTCCAACCAACCGATGCTCATGTGTGCTGATGTCCCTGCTGCGAATCGAGATCGCAGCATTATGCATCAATCAGGGCAAATAAATGTTGCATCGCACCATAAAAAAGGCGCGCGGCGGGGTGCGCTTTTACCCGTGATTTTTCAGGCGGCCTTTTCCTTCATCTCGGGAAGACGGGTATATTTCGCGCCGTTCTTGCAGACGATATGGGCATCGCCCCAGCTTTTCAGGGCCGAGATCACCGGCCTCATGGTCTCGCCAAGCGGCGTCAGCGCATAGTCCACACGCGGCGGCACCACCGGAAAAACGGTGCGGGAAATCAGGCCGGCCTCTTCCAGCTCGCGCAGCTGTTTGGTGAGCATGCGCTGGGTGACGCTGGGAATATGGCGGCGCAGCTCGTTGAAGCGCAGGGTGCCCTCATTGATGAGGTGATAGAGGATCACGCCTTTCCATTTTCCATCGAGAAAACTCAAGGTCGATTCCACCGGGCAGCCGGGAAAGTTGCCGGTGAGCTTGGCGCGCGGTCGCGACATCACAGTATCCTTTTTGTATGTATCATCACAAAATGTGCATTCTTGCGATCGATGTTCATATGTATCAAGTAAGAGGCACGCAAACAAGCAAAGGAGACTGTTCATGCGCGCCATCGGTTACAGGACGAACCAGCCCATCACGGCGAAAGACGCCCTCATCGATATCGACCTGCCCCAGCCGGAAGCGAATGGGCATGATATTCTGGTGGAGGTGAAGGCCGTTTCGGTAAACCCTGTCGATACCAAAGTGCGCCGCAACCAGCCGCCGGAAAACGGTGAACCGCGCGTGCTCGGCTTCGATGCGGCGGGTGTGGTGAAAGCCGTCGGTGACAAGGTCTCGCTGTTCAAGCCCGGCGACGAGGTGTTCTACGCCGGTGTCATCAACCGCCCCGGCTCCAACAGCGAGTTCCATCTGGTCGATGAACGCATCGTCGGTGCAAAACCAAAATCGCTGAATTTCGAGGAAGCCGCCGCACTGCCGCTGACCGCCATCACCGCTTACGAGACGCTGTTCGACCGGCTGCGGGTGAAAGAGCCGGTTGCGGGTGCGGCCAACGCCGTGCTGGTTATTGGCGGCGCGGGCGGCGTCGGCTCCATCGCCGTCCAGCTTCTGCGGGCGCTGACGGATCTGACCGTCATTGCCACCGCCTCACGGCCGGAGACGGTTGCGTGGGTGAAGGAACTCGGCGCGCATCACGTCATCGATCACAGCAAGCCGATTGCCCCGCAGGTGGAGGCGCTCGGGCTAGGTGCGCCGGGCTTTGTCTTCTCCACCACCCATAGCGACATTCATGCCGCCGACAGCGTGGCGACCATCGCGCCGCAGGGCCGTTTCGCGCTGATCGACGATCCGGCCGGCGGTTTCGACGTCATGGCCTTCAAGCGTAAATGCGTGTCCATCCATTGGGAAATGATGTTCGCCCGCGCCGTCTTCCAGACGCCTGACATGATCGAACAGCACAGACTGCTGAACCATGTGGCCGGGCTTGTCGATGCCGGCAAGATCAAGACGACGCTGACCGAGGTTTTCGGCACCATCAATGCCGCAAATCTCATCAAGGCGCATGCGCTGGTCGAGAGCAACAAGGCCAAGGGCAAGATCGTGCTTTCCGGCTTCTGACGACCAATGAAGCGTCCGCATTGCGGGCGCTTCTCTTCCGCTTATAGTGATATATCGAGGTCCCGCGGCTTTTCCTGTCAATCGTCGTCGTCTGGCTCTTCCGGGCACGGCCAGGAGGCCGGCGCAGTCAGACCGTTCGGCAATTTGGTCTTGGCGTCACCGCAGGCAATGTCGATCTGCTTCTGATCAAGGCCGGTGGCCATGGAAAGATCGACCCCTTCAATCCGGGTCAGCAGCAGGAAGGCACTGGTGAAATCCACCGGGCCACCGAGCTTGGCGCCGCCGAAACGGGCCCGTGACAGGTTGGTCAGCGAGAATTTCGAGCCGTTCAGCGAGGCGCCCTCGAAATCGGCCCGGCCAAGTTCGGCCTTGGTGAAGTCCGTGCCGTCCAGCTTGGCTTTTTCGAATTTGGTTCGCTGCATTTCAGCATTGATGAATTTGGCATTGGTGGCGTCGGCGGCGGAAAAATCGCTACGATAGGCTTCCACCTTGGTCAGATTGGCGCCCTGCAGGTTCGCACCGCCGAGGGCCGTGCGAATAAGCTTCGCCTTTTCGAGATTGGCGCCCTTGAGCGACGAGCCGCGCAGGTCGGTATAGGTGAAATCCGTGCCGTAGAGCATTGCCGAATCGAGATTGCTGTCGCCCAGCATCAACAGACGCTTGTTGCATTCGCGCCAGTCGATGCCGGCCATGGCGTCGGTGCGGCAGCTTGCGGCCACCAGCGGACCGCCGCTGAAAGAAACGGCAATCATCGCAAGCGTCGCCAAACCGGCGCCGAACCCTGTCTTCCGCACGATATTCAGCCTTTGAAAGCCGGACATTCTTTCACTCCCTGTCGTCGGGCGACGGCACTTAGGGCCATATGCACATTCAAGGCGTTACCGCATCGCTGAACCACAATCCACGGGCCGCGCGACCATGCAACACCCCAACATCCTATATGTAAGAAATCGAAGGGCAATCCACAAATACTGAGGGGGAGCGGGCCGTAGACGCCGATCATGCCGGACGGGACCCGACCTCGCAACCGGTCCCAACACGCTCGACGTCATCCTCGGGCCTGTCCCGAGGATCCATCCACGTATCGTAAAATCAAACCGTTGCAGATGCTCGGGACAAGCCCGAGCATGACGGAAGAGAAGGCTTCGGCCGTAATCGCCATCACATATTGGCGTAGACCGGCCCCTCGCCGCCCTGCGGCGGCACCCAGTTGATGTTCTGGTTGGGATCCTTGATATCGCAGGTCTTGCAGTGAACGCAGTTTTGGGCGTTGATGACGTAGACCTCCTCACCGTCCTTCTCCACCCATTCATAAACGCCGGCGGGGCAATAACGGGTCGAGGGACCGGCAAAGACGTCATGCTCGGATCGCTTCTGCAGCTCCATGTCCTTCACCTGAAGATGCACCGGCTGGTCTTCCTCATGGTTGGTGGAGGAGAGGAACACCGAGGACAGGCGGTCGAAGGTGAGCACGCCGTCAGGCCTTGGATAATCGATCTTCTTGTGCTTCGAGGCCGGTTCGAGGCTCTGCGCGTCCGTCTTGCCGTGCTTCAGCGTGCCGAAGAAGGAGAAACCGAACAGCTGGTTGGTCCACATGTCCAGCCCGCCAAGGCCGACGCCGACAAGCGTGCCGAATTTCGACCAGAGTGGCTTGACGTTCCTGACCCGCTTAAGGTCCTTGCCGATATCGCCCTCACGCCATTCGGCCTCGATCTCGGAAACCTCGTCATGGGCGCGGCCGGCGGAAAGGGCTGCGGCGATCTTTTCCGCCGCCAGCATGCCCGACAGCACCGCATTATGGCTGCCCTTGATGCGCGGCACGTTGACGAACCCGGCGGAACAGCCGATCAGCGCACCGCCCGGGAAAGTGAGCTTCGGCACCGACTGATAGCCGCCCTCGGTGATGGCGCGCGCACCATAGGAGATGCGCTTGCCGCCCTCGAAGGTCTCGCGGATGGCCGGATGCGTCTTGAAGCGCTGAAATTCCTCGAAAGGATAAAGATAGGGGTTCTTGTAATTGAGATGCACCACGAAGCCGACGGCAACGAGGTTGTCTTCCAGATGATAAAGGAACGAACCGCCTCCGGTCTTGAAACCCAGCGGCCAGCCGAAAGAATGCTGCACGAGGCCCTGTTTGTGCTTCTCCGGCTTGACCTGCCAGAGTTCCTTGATGCCAATGCCGAATTTCTGCGGCTCGCGATCTCTGGACAAGTCGAATTTGGAAATCAGCTGCTTGGCGAGCGAACCGCGCACACCTTCGCCGATCAGCACATATTTGCCATGCAGCTCCATGCCGCGGGTGAAGTTCGGACCCGGCTCGCCATTCTTCTCGATGCCCATATCGCCGGTGGCGACGCCGATGACGGCGCCCTGCTCATTATAAAGCACTTCGGTTGCGGCAAAGCCCGGATAGATCTCGACGCCGAGCCCTTCCGCCTTTTCCGCCAACCAGCGACAGACCAACCCAAGCGAGACGATGTAATTGCCGTGATTGTTCATCAAAGGCGGCATCATGAAATTCGGCAGGCGGATGGAGCCGGCCGGTCCGAGAAACAGGAACTGATCATCCTTGACTTCGGTCTTGAAGGGATGCCCCTCCTCTTCGCGCCAGCCCGGCAGCAGCCTGTCGATGCCAATCGGATCGACCACGGCACCGGAAAGAATATGCGCGCCGACTTCGGCACCCTTTTCGAGAACGACAACCGAAAGCTCCGGCTCTACCTGCTTCAGCCGGATCGCCGCGGCAAGGCCCGCAGGACCAGCGCCAACGATCACAACGTCGAATTCCATCGCTTCGCGTTCCGGCAGTTCCATCGCTTCCGTCATGTCCATCCTCTCCGCATCGCCGGTCCCATCCGGCTGTTGTTATATCCGCTTATCGGCATTCCTGGCGCATCGACTGCGCCGGTCAAAAAGCCATCCGCGACACCGCACTCGCCAGCGCCTGTCTTCGCAAAGCAGGACGCCTTTGTCGAGCTTCTATAGCGGCAAAACATGTCGCAAGCCAGTCAATTGTCAGACAACCTGATGATTGATTTATTACCTTTACGTTCACGTAATAAAAAGGATAAGCATTGCCCTTCCAGCCGTCAAGCGTGATCGGTTTAACCTCTCGAAACGAGAGGTCGCAAAGGCAGATCTTTAACCCTGGACTTCGGCGCCACCCTGAGCGCGGTCAATCAGGCGTCCCTGCCGGACAACAAGCGGTCATCGCACTGGATCTGCGCCATCAGCCTTTTCAACCCCCTGGTGCGAAACCGCGTGAGAGCGCCAATATCGCCCGTGGCTTTCACGCGAATGAGTGCGCCCTCATACGCCTCGATGATGCATGCGCATAGATCCGAGATGTCCTCATCGCCGGCGATGTCGCCTTCATATTGGGCTTGCATGAGCAGTTCGCGCATACTCGTCTCCCATCGCCGAAATGAAGTGACAAGCGCGTCCCGAACCAGAGCGCTGCGGCCCGCAGCAGTTTGCGCAATGACCCCGTAAAGGCAGCCTGCATAAGGCCCGTCTTGCTTAAGCTCCAGTTCGAGCGTTTCAAAATATACCGATAGGCGCTGCAAAGCGCGCAGAGAGGTATCAGAAAAAAGTCTTTCCCTGATCCGCGCATATTTCTGCTCATAGGCATCGATAACCGCCACCACGAAGTCGTCCTTGCTCGCAAAGAAGTAATAGAATGACCCTTTTGGGACATTCACTTCCTTCAGAACCGGACCGATTCCCACCCCCTCATAGCCATGAGCTAGCAGCTGGCGCATTCCCTCCGAAATGAGACGCGTGCGCGTCGCAGATTGACCACTCATAACTAGACCGATCGTCTACATTGCTGATTACACATACTTACCTCCTGGGAGCGATGCCGATATGAGTTTAGCACACGACCGTTATACAGGCATATATCTTGTGGCAGCTTCCGCAGTTTTATGGAGTACAGCGGGGCTGTTCGTCCGCATGGCGGATATGGACGTATGGTCGATGGTGGCGTGGCGCTCCGCCTTCACCTTCTTGACTCTCGGGGCGTTTCTTCTGCTTCGAAACAAGATCGTCAGGCAACGGTCGTCGATGTCATTCGGTCTGCCCGGCGTTGCGGCATGCTTGGTATCTGCAATTGCGGCGATCACATATATCGCGTCCTTGCGATGGACGACCGTCGCCAACGTCATGACAATCTATGCGACACTACCTTTTGTTGTGACCGGAATCGCTTTTGTTTGCCTGCGGGATCGGGTTACCCATCGTTTCGTCATCGCTGGCTGTGCGGCTTTCGTCGGCGTATTCATTTCGGTCGGCGCGGCGGTATCACAGAAGGACATGCTCGGTATCTTTGCCGCCTTCATCATGACCACGGGATGCGCCACGCAAATCGTCATCGCAAAGCGCTTCCCTGACATGGACGCCACCCTGATGACCGCTCTTGGCGCTCTGACCTGTCTGTGTATCGCGCTGCCGCTGATGCAGTTTGCGATTCCAGCTCCGACGCAGATCATCGCCTGCGCCCTCTACGGCGTCCTAACCACAGCACTCGGCTATATACTTCTGCTCCAAGGGTCCCGGCGTATGAACTCCGGGGAGGCCGGACTGCTTTCCATGCTGGATGTCATCCTCGGGCCAGTGTGGGTCTGGCTCTTTTATAACGAAGAAATGTCGCCCCTCGTTCTGACGGGAGGCGCTATCGTGCTGTCTGCTGTCGCCTGGTATCTGGCGGGAGGTCGCAGAGCCGCGACAGCACCATGAAACACAATCTTACCGGAACTGGCGGCTCCGCCCACACTCAAACCGCCCACTCTTCATCCGTCGTGAACATGATCGTCAGCCAGCGGTCGCTCCCCTCGCCGCCCAGCGCATCGCCGATCTCGTCGCGGATCGCGTCCCACTCCTCCAGACGCCGGGGCGGCCAGTTTTTCGGCACGATGAAAAAGAGTTCGATCTGACGGCCGCGGCCGACACGGGCGACATAGGAATAGTGGGAGGAGAAACCGAATTTCTCCACCGTCT
>NZ_JAQKGN010000023.1:0-35059 GCF_027956555.1 Agrobacterium sp. ST15.16.055 | reverse complement strand
TAACAGTCGCTTCCCCAATAGCTTTGGCCATCCCGGTTGGCTGACAATCTGTATCTGCATACTCAGTGATATCTTCTGTGTTCCGGGTTTGGCATCAAGTTATTGCGAGGTGGTCTATATGTGATAATGTCCTTTATCACATATAGGGGGGCTTGGCGTGTCGAATGAGGTCAAATCAATTTTCGGATCGTCTCCACCGCCTGTCGCTGGCGACGTTCTCTTTGGGGGCAATAAGGAATATTGGTCTGCTAACGCATGTATCTCCCATTGGGGAGAAGATGGGCACTCTTACAAAAGCGGATTTAGGAAGGCTGCCTTACACCTCGCCACACACGTATGTGCGACAAGCTCGGATCAGGATCTGCTAATTTACCCGATCGTTTATCTTTATCGGCATCATATCGAAATGGTGCTCAAAGACATTTTCCGCGACGGCTCCTTCCTGCTCGGCCGAAACATCACCAATGACGATGAAAAGAAGCTGATTACCCACAACCTTCAAATCGTCTGGGATTTGGTCCTGCCTCTCCTCAATCCTGTAAGCATTTTGATTGAAGGACGAGAACTACCTCCCGAGGATCTAGAAGGTATCAGCTCCTATATTCAGCAGATTCATCGGCATGATCCGGATGGTCAGAGGTTCAGGTATGCAAGGATTCGTCAAAAAAAGCCAAACGCCCCTAAGGGTACATATGTTAACCGACGGTCACTCGAACCGGAGCTAACCCTGATAAATGTAGGCGATTTTGCGATTCATCTCGAAAAGCTGGCAGACTACCTGGATGGACTACAAGGCTGGATAGCAGAATGCGCACAGTGGCAGCGTGAGGAGGAGGCAAACGCCCGATGACCGCCCTTGCCCTCTCCGCCCCAAGTGCTGCTCTTCCTGCACTCGTGCATCCGTCCGATGAACGCACCAGAATGCGCTTTCTCGAATTCTTCACCGCGAACATTCGCAATCCTAACACGCGCAAAGCCTACGCACGATCGGCGGCTGACTTCCTGCACTGGTGCGAAGCGCGCGGTGTGTCCGCCCTCCCCCAGATCCAGCCGATGCACGTCGCCGCCTGGATCGAGGAGCTGGGGCGCAGCCATGCCGTGCCGACCGTTAAGCAGCGGCTGGCCGCCATTCGCCATCTGTTCGATTGGATGGTGACCGGCCAGATCATGCCGACCAATCCCGCTCATGCGGTGCGCGGACCGTCGTATTCGACCAAGAAGGGCAAGACCCCGGTGTTGTCGCCGGAAGAAGCGCGGCAGTTGCTGGATAGCATCCCTACTGACACAATCGTCGGGCTGCGCGATCGGGCCTTTATAGCCACTATGACCTTCACGTTCGCCCGCGTCGGCGCCGCGACCGGCATGGAGGTGCGGGACGTATATGTCCAGGGACGGCGCCTGTGGGTGCGGCTGCATGAAAAGGGCGGCAAAGTCGTCGAGATGCCCTGCCATCACACGCTCGAGGCCTACCTCGAGGAGTATCTCGAGGTAGGCGGATTACGCGACCATCCCAAAACTCCGTTGTTCCGGACGATAGGCCGGGGGACCGGCGAACTATCAGCATCCCCCCTGCCCCAGCAGAGTGCCCATGCGATGATCCAGCGCCGAGCCGTTGCGGCCGGAATCGGCACGGCGGTCGGCAACCATACGTTCCGCGCCACCGGCATCACCGCGTATTTGAAAAACGGAGGGACGCTGGAAAAGGCCGCAGCCATGGCCAATCACTCGTCGACCAGGACGACCCAGCTTTATGATCGCCGAAGTGATGATGTAAGCTTAGATGAAGTCGAGCGGATATTGATTTGAGGCGCTCATTTGGGGAGTGTTTTGGACGGTGGCAAAGTTAAATCACAATAGACCAACGCTTCGCCTTCTCGACAACTATAGGCGTGAGCTGAGGTCACAGGTACACGAATATAGAGACTCCGAAGCAATTTCGGCAAAATCGATCAGTGATAATAATCGCATGCCGGATGTGAGCCAATCGGCGCAGGAACTTATTCTTTCTATGTTTGACGCCGCGGGGCTCTATTTTGAGGCGCTTTCAAAGCTTCTGAAAACGTTGTCGCCCGATGCTGGGAAATCGCTGCGGAAGAAGAAGGCTTCGTTGCAAAAAGAAATAGAAGACGCCAAGTCGAATCTTACAAATGCATGCGTTGAGCTGGTAGTAGAAGCCATGCGTGAAAAATTGGAAGGCAAAAAAGGCGTCATAGACTGGCTAACCTGGTTCCAAGACGAGGCGCAACGCACAAATGATTACGGTCTGCTTGATATCATGGAAATCGGTATAAAGCCTGCCTTTCAAAGGATTGACGCCGCCGTCGAGGGGGCGCCTTCCGGCAGGATTTCAGCTCTGCAGGTCGCTGATGAGAGCGTCAATTTTTCCGCGAATATTATGATCGACTGAATTTACCTCCATTGCCCTCAAAAGATAATCCAGCACATTTTGACGATCGTCGGGGGCAATGTCGGATAATGTCTTCGCTGATAAGTCGCGATTTAGAGCGGCAGCCTGGTCAGGGGAAATATAGCCGCCATCTTCAAGGCTGAGAAAATCTTGCAGTTTCATTTTAGTGCTTTCTACAGTTCATAGCCACCCACGCTGACAGGCAATTCTCTATGATTGTGCCTTATGTGGCGCAAACCTATCCCTTCCGCGATGGGAACGGCAAAATCGTTGATGCTTCACCTGTGGTGCGATCTGTCACGGTTTCACGCAGCTTCAGCCCTATGACTTCCGCATTTCTTGAGAACCATCCTGGCGGCAAGGCGGTAAGGTTTTCTATGTCGCCAGCCTTCATGGTGAACTCTACGCTCAGGAGGTCGGATTTGCTGCGCACGGCAGAGTCGACGATCAGCTGCAGGGCGTTGGCAAGAACCGTCGGCTCCGAGATCGGCCAGTTCTTATCCAGAGGCTCTTCCCGGCTCCATCCCTTGGCCGAATACAGCTTATAAAGTGATGTCGCATGGTCTGCGGGAATGATATCCAGATCCGAAAGGCGCCGGATCTGCCCTTTTACCGAAACCCGCCAGCGCTCCTTCAGGGACAGCAGAGACGCAAGCGACGCGCTCTTTACCTCATAGGAATATGTTGTTGCGGGCATTAGGAACGCGCTCGCAAATCGAAACGCCTGGCGCTCGATCTCCTTGAGATCCTTTTTCAGCTCTTCCTCGGTAACGTGGCGATGCAGGATCGCATGACCGAGTTCGTGCGCGGCATCCATCTGCCGGCGCGGGAACGACATCTTGTCCGTCGACAGCAAAATATGCGGCCGATTGCCTCCTTGAGCCCAGCTGCACAGGCCATCCAGCTTTGAAGTCCCCATCTCAATGGAGCCGACAATGCATCCGACGCGCTCGAGCAGCGGCATCATATCAATGCACGGGCCATCACCAACGCTCCAATGGGTGCGCAGGTCAGAGGCAATCTGCTCGATGTCCTCGTCGCGGAGCTGCTTATAGGACGCACCCTGCAATACGTCCGGAATATCGACCTCCGGGAAATCCACATAATGCTCCACGATGCTGCTGATTTCCTGCAGCCAGTGCATCTGGGATTCCTGGTAGTTCAGATCTTTCACCAAGGTCGATGCCAAGGTGCGGTAAAAGAGAGGCCGGTCGCTGTTGGCGACCGGTCTAAGAAAAAACTCTCTGCGAACGTGAAGGTGAGCTGCCAACTCGGCTAAGGCATCGGCATCAGGGGCGCTGGTCCCGTCCTCCCAGCGGGTGACGGTGCTGGGGTTGACGCTGATCAGGGTGGCCAATGCCTTCTTGCTTAGAATTCTTCGTGCTGCTCTCGCCTCGATCAATCTTTCAGGGACGAACCCCGGAGTTCCTACACGCATGCATTTCCTTCCCCGGCTTTATCAGCACGGGTCACTTCGTATCTCTGTCGTTGTCATTGCCGCCATCAGGCTGCTCTGGTGGTACAAACGGTTTGATCGTCTTCTTCAAGCTGATGATCGGTTTCTTCGCACCAGTACCAGAAGACGGTACCGGAGCGATTACCGGCTCATCGGCATAACCTTCAAGGTATTCGTCGAGCGGCTCGTAGAAAAGATATTGCTCGTAGGCCGCATCGATTACACCGATGGCGAATTCGCTGATCTTTCCGCCCCGCCCACGGTCACGAGCGACAAGGAACAGCACAAAAATGTCGCCGATCTTGGGCCCTGTTCCGTCAAGGTCGAGGCGCGGGGAGAGGTAGTAGTTGAGCGTTACGCCAGCCTTGCGCGACACGTTCTTCACAGGCAGCGCTTTCGGCTCCGGCATGGCTGCAAGACCGAAGATGATCCCCTGCCCGTTTACCTCAAACCGCATGAAAGGCTGGAAGATCTTCAAATCGGTTAGTGGGATGATGCCGTTTTCGAGCAGCTTGCCACCGTGAAGTTCACAGGTTTCCCGAAACGCCTTCTCCATCATGCGAAAGCGGGCATGCCCCTCCAGTTCTCGGCTTGGCTTGGGGTCGAGGCCTGCGTGGTCGCGTACCATCGTAAAGGCCTTGAGTGCGCAAGCGCTCAACCGGTCTTCCAGATCGAGGAAGAGATTCTTGAACAAGGCCGGCGGGAACCGTCTTTTGATATAGTGCTCCACAGTGCGCTCCGCGTCGAATTGCAAAATACAGGATTTACATATTAAAAAATTGCGTAAAGAGCAAGTGGGTATAATGATCCTCAACCTATCATCACCGGAAAACTCATGGGCACGTCTCTCCGTGACCAGGCTCTATTCCGCCGCGGCTGTGCCGCAGCTCCACGAAACCCCGGTTCGGGTTTCCGCCGACGAGCGGTGACGATCCTTCGTGCATCCGGCATCCTTGCCGGGAGATGACGCGCGATTGCGCGAGTTCGTTTGCCTGGTGGGGGAACCGAGGGCCTTGCCCTTCTCGCCCCCAAAATAGCCTTCCGCCCAGCTTCCTCCACTGCGCTTGCGCTGCGTTCGTGCAGCTGGTTCCCCGCGAAGGCTATTTTCCCCCTCCAACCCACCGCTCGCGCGGCCCCGGGAAGCAGGACGAGGTCCTGCTTCGCAGTCCAAAAAGGAAAGGACAAGGGAATGTGCGAACCTACTTTCGAGGAATGGTTTTTCAGCTTCGCGGGGGAGCTGGCGCGGCTCAACGGCGACTTGCCGGATTTCGATGCCGCCTATGACCGGTATTTTCCGGCCTACGAAGACGGCATTTGCGGCGGTACATGCGCCCGTCACGTCGCCGGGATCGGCTCGGCCGCCCTCTATGCCGACGAGTGGGAGGACGCCGAATGATGCGCTTTGCCCCCTCACGCGAATTCTACATCCCGAGCGGTTCCGTGAAGATCGCCGACAAGGCCAGCGACGGCATTGTCTACATCTTCACCAGCCATAAGGGGCGACCCGCCGCCATGGCCTTCCACGGCAAGGCTGCAAAGCCCGACTGGCACCATAGCTTTACCAGCACCGAAGCCCGCGAGCGTAAAATCCGCGAACATTTCGAGGGGCGGCGGCGCTGGTCGGAATGGAAGCAGGAACGGCGTGACGAGCGCAAGAAGCCGCACGGTTTCGAGACCGGCCATGTCCTTTATGCCTCATGGGGCTACGACCAGACCAACATCAATTTCTATCAGGTGACCGCCATCATCGGCGCGCACATGGTCGAGGTCCGCGAGGTCGGACAGATCTCCGCCGACAAGGGTGATGAACCGTGGATGACCGGCAAGGTGGTTCCCCATCTCGACGCCTTCACCGGCCAGCCCCTGCGCCGCCGCGTTAACGGGCGCTCCAAATCTGTGCGCATCGACAATGTGCGAACCGCCTTCCTTTGGGACGGTCGCCCGATCAACTGGACCGGCTACGCCTGACGGCCGCCCCTCCCCCACTGATATTTTCCGATCACACCAACATGAGGACTTATCCCATGAACGTTATCACCATGCCCGAAACTGCCGAAACCATCGCCATCGAGGTCGCCGCAGCGGCCCCGGTTACCTCCCTCATGCATGACACGCAGCAGATTCCGCTTTCCAAGCTGGTCGCCAGTTCGAAAAACGTGCGCAAGCGCAATGCCGCCATGACCATCCCGGAACTTGCCGCCAGCATCGAGGCGCATGGCCTGATCCAGAACCTGACGATCAGGAAGACCGCTAGGGGCAATAAATACGAGGTGGTTGCGGGATCGCGGCGCTTTGCTGCCCTGCTCCACCTCGTCGCACAGGGCAAGATCGACAAAAGCGCTGTCATTCCTTGCAATCTGCGCAGCGGCGAGGCCAACGACACGGAGGTTTCCCTTGCGGAGAACACGCAGCGCGAAGCCATGCATATCGTCGATGAGATCATGGCCTATCGTCAGCTGATCGAAGAGGGGATGATCGCGGACACCATCGCCGCCCGTTTCGGCCAGTCGGTTGTGACCGTGCGCCAGAGGCTCAAGCTCGCCAATCTCTCCCCTAAAATTCTGGGGGTTTTGCGCGAGGATGGGATGCATCTCGATCAGGCCAGAGCGTTGGCGATCAGCGACGATCATGCCGCGCAAGATCGGGCATGGTTCGACACACAGTCATGGAATCGTGATCCTCATTCGCTTCGTGCCGTGCTGACCCGCGATCATGTCCGTAGCACTGACAAACTTGCCCTGTTCGTTGGGACCGAGGCTTACGAGGCGGCGGGCGGCACGATCGCGCGTGATCTGTTTGCCGAGGCCGATAACACCTTCCTGACGGATCGAGCCTTGCTGACAAAGTTGGCAAAAGAGGCGCTCGAACAGAAAGCAGAACCCCTGAAAATCAAGGGGTGGAAATGGGTGGACACCAGCCTTGGAACATCGGCCATCCATAATGGCGGTTTCGCCCGTATCTTCCCTATCAGCCATGTTTCGACCGAAGCCGAGCAGACCGAGCTTGCCAGCCTTGCCGAACAGTTCGATGAGATCGCGTGCCGGATCGAGGACTATGCCGAGAGCGATTCGGCCATTGATGCCGATGAGGCCGAGCTTGCCCGGATCGAACAGCGCATCGAGGATATTAAGAGCGCGGGAAAGGTCTACGACACCGAGGAAAAGGCGCTGGCCGGTTGCATCGTCACCATTGCCCACGATGGCACCATGCATATCGAGCAGGGGCTTGTTCAGCCCGACGATCTGGCCGCGCTGCGCGCCTTGCGCAATCCGGACACCGCAAACGGTGATGCCGGTCAGGATGATGAAAGCGTAAGCGCTGGAACCATCCCTGCCGTTTTTACAGGTGCAAAGCATGGCGGCGACGAAGCCGACGAACAGCCCATGGCCTATTCCGCCGCGCTAATCAAGGAACTGACGGCGATCCGCACCGCCGCCATGCGCAATGAACTTACTCAGCGGCCCGAACTGGCGCTTGCCGTCATGCTCTATCCGCTCGTCCTGAAAACCTTCCTGATCGGGAACGGCTATTGGCGGATCGGCTCCGCCATCGAGATCGGCGGGCAGTTGAAAGACCTCGCCCCTTCGATCAAGGAAACGGACGCTTGCGATGCGCTTAACGAATGGACCCGCATCCACGAAACATGGGGATACAAGCTCCCCGGCAATCCGGGCGATCTTTGGGAATGGCTACTGGAACAGCCATTGCACGATCTTCTCGAACTGCTGGCGGTCGTCACCGCCGCCAATATCAACGCAGTCGAGGCCAAGCACGATCATGACCGCGAGCGGCTGACCCATGCCGATCAACTGGCCGCAGCCCTGAAACTTGACATGCATCAGCATTGGAAGCCGAAGGCGCCGTTTCTCTCCCGGTTGTCCAAGGCGCAGATTGCCGAGGTGATGGAAGACGCAGGTTGCGCGAAAAGTGCCATCAAGGCGGCGGGCAAGGCTCCGAAGGCCGAAGCCGTGGAGCTGGCGGAAAAAGCCCTTGCCGGAAAAACATGGCTTCCCGGCCCGCTGCGCTCGCCCATCGAGGACGCGCAGGAAGGCGAAGAAGCTGCGCCGTTGACGAGCGCCGACGAATAACATGGTTCGGACTTGGCCGCACCCGGCGCCGTTTTCGCGCCGGGGTTTTGCTTATAAAAAGATAGCAGCTTATAATCTGTTTCATAATAGATTCATTTGACGCCGAGCTGGTTCCGGTCGGGATCGACCCGCCCTAAACCAGTTGAGAGGCGCCCGCGCCCTGCCTCTCAATCTCTCCACCCACCCTTCGCTTGCAACGAGAGTTACCCGTAAAATCTGCCACTGCAGATTTGCACCTTGCAGAATCAGTCCGAATCGCAGTTTCTTGTAACGATGAGCACAGCGAAACCAGTCAGAGAAAAAGTGGCAGCCCATCGCCAGCGTTTGCGTGAAGCGGGGCGTATCTATGTCAACACCGATCTCCCTGCGGATCTGGTGGACTGTCTTGATAAGATCAAGGCAGAACGCGGGCTGGCTTCGCGGGCTCAAGTGTTTGAATTAGCTTTAAAGGCGTTTGTTGAAAATGAAATGAGGGCATAACGAAAAACCCCTCGCCGCTGGTAACGGCTAGGGGTTTTCGGTCAGTTACGACGTCGGCTTTTGGGGCCTTCCAATTTCTAGTCCCAACATAGTCGAGCGTTCACGAACCTGCAAGGGGTACCCTTTGTAGGAACGGTGAATCTTTGTCCGCTGTCCACAGTCATGCCCGCCTGAAAAAGGAGGCGGAAAAGACCATGTTTGAACAGATTGGGACGGTGCTCGCAGGAGCGCCGGCCGAACGGGAACGCACACCTGTTCGGCGGCAGAGTCGTGCGCGCGGACGATGCGAAGGCGTATTCTGGCGGCGGACAAACCGGCAGGACGTGCGTACTATCGTGCTGGCGGCGCGGCGCTATGAACTGGCAGGCCGGCAACCTGGTGCTCGCAATGGCCCCTTGGGGGGCGTGGCGATCGAGTTGCTGGAGCTATTTGCCAATCTCGTTGATTTCCGCACCGGCCGGTTGGAACCGTCGATCGACACGCTCATGCTGAAGCTCAGGCGATCACGTGACGCGATCGTGCGGGCGCTGAAGAACTTGCGCGCCCATGGTTTCCTCGACTGGCTGCGGCGCTATCAGCCGACAGGCAACGAGGGACGCGGCCCGCAGGTCCAGCAAACCAGTAACGCCTATCGAATGTCCCTACCCGATCGGGCGCGGCAGATTCTTGGACGTTGGGGCGTGGCCCCTCCCCTTCCTGACGATCATGTTCAGGCCGAGGCGGAACGTGCCTCGGGTATCGAGGCGCATCGGGCATCGCTCGACATCGTTTCGAGAACACTATTCGATGTTGGCGACAACCCCTTGGGGCAGGCGCTAGCGCGCCTTGGAAAGGCAATCAATCTACGTGAGTCCGCCAGACAGACTGAATCCCTATCTGGTTCTATAACTAATAGACGAAAATAAGCGGACGCCGCTGTCCGGGCCTCTCACGAGGCCCTGCGGCGGTTCCGACCCGCGTTACGTGCGGGTCGGCACGGCAACATCAGCATCCTAAAAACGCACCATCGCACGTGCTGTAGATGTCCTATGGTTTTTGAAAAGGTGGGGAAGAAAAGCGGGGCAAAACAATTTAGCAGCTTGTAAGCTGCTAGCTTTTTATTGGCAGATA
Organism: Agrobacterium sp. ST15.16.055; assembly: GCF_027956555.1. NCBI lineage: Bacteria > Pseudomonadati > Pseudomonadota > Alphaproteobacteria > Hyphomicrobiales > Rhizobiaceae > Agrobacterium > Agrobacterium sp. ST15.16.055. Next base: position 25,518 of record NZ_JAQKGN010000023.1, on the reverse strand, counting down.
GCAAGCTGCATGTAAATTGTTTGTAAATACACATCTGCTAGCTTTCTGCTGATTAGCAGTTTTGGAGATGCTTCATGCCAGTCATTTCATTCGTGTCGAGCAAAGGCGGAGTCGGGAAAACAACATCTGCTGTCGTACTTGCCGGCGAATTCGCTGCCGCCGGTCGCAAGGTGGTTCTGATCGACGCCGACCCCAACCGCCCGCTTGAAGCCTGGGCCCGCCTGAAGGGGGCGCCGGAAACACTGCAGCTTATGATTGACGATTCCGCCGAAACCATCATCGATACGATCGAGGAAGCCCGGGCAAACGCCGATTTTGTCATTGTTGATCTGGAAGGAACCGCCACCGACCGAATTGGTTTTGCGATTGCCCGTTCGGATCTCGTTTTAATTCCGCTCCAAAGCTCTGTTCTTGACGCGTCAGAGGCCGCTAAGTCCGTGAAGCTGGTTCACCAGATGCGGAAGGTTGCCAATCGGGAGATTCCTTACAGGGTTTTCTTCACGCGAGTCCCGCCAGCTATTCGCGAGCGGACCGCACGAGATATCGACCGGCAGTTTTCCGACGCGGCCATACCAGTTTTACCTGCAACTCTGATTGATCGTGCCGCGTACCGGGCGTTGTTTTCTCTTGGCGGAATTCTTCACGATCTGGAACGATCCGATGTGTCGGGATTGGAGAGCGCCAAAGAAAATGGTCGAGAATTTGCTCAGGCAGTTATCAACGTTTTGAAAGGAGAGGGTGCATGAGTAGCGAAGACAAGAAGCGAGCGACCCTCGACTTCGGAAATCTAAACGATACGCCAGCGCCGCCTGTCGACAGTGATGCTGTGAAGGCTGCCACCAGAGCTGCAGGCTTCCGAGAAACGCCCAAGGCTTCCGCTTCCGAAACAGCAGCTCCCATTCGAGCCACTCGCAGAACACGTCGAAAAACAGGACGTACAGAACAATTCGCTACACGCCTTCGGGCAGAGACGATCGAGGCGATTTACAACTATGCGGATCAGCATGAGATCACGTTGGCTGAGACCATCGAGCGCGCAGTCGCTGCTCTTAGGAATGATGCGAAGTGACGCTCTTGAAGTGTAACGCTTGGTGTTATATTTAAGGTGTAGGATATCTCGTGAGAGTTTTTAAAAACGGTTGGTTTCAGAAGTTTGCCCGGAAAGAGAAAATCTCTGACGCGATGCTTTGTGAGGCTGTTGCGCGCGCCGAGCGCGGCCAGATTGATGCCGATCTAGGGGCTGGCCTTATTAAGCAGCGCGTTGCTCGGCCCGGCGCTGGGAAGTCTGGCGGATTCCGGACACTGGTTTTCTTTCGAGCGCAAACGAGAGCGGTCTTTGCATTCGGGTTTGCGAAGAGTGATATGGCCAATCTCGATGCTGGGGATGAAGCTTACATGAAAAAGGCCGCGAAACTCGTCTTGGGATTTACAGACGCGCAAATGAAAGCGGAAGTCGATGCGGGTCGAATGCTAGAGGTGAAATGCGATGACAAAGACTTACAAGAGTGAGGCACTGGCAGCCGTCCATGAAATGATGGAGGGATTCTACGAGTCCGGCGCGATCGACAAACAGACGATGCGTGAATTTGATGAAGGGTGCCTGACAACCGTGGAGCCGCTGACCCCGGAGGAAATTCGCACTATCCGTGAGCGCGAGAACATTTCTCAGCCGGTGTTTGCCCGATATCTCAACGTTAGCAAGGGGCTGGTGTCAGATTGGGAACGCGGCGTTAAAAGGCCAAGCGGTCCTGCTCTGCGTTTGCTGACTGTTATACGGAACAAGGGATTACAGGCGATCGCCTGATTGCGCGACGATAGTCGCGTCCGGCCCGGAGGCGAACGCTCTTTCATTTGGGCGGTAGAGAGCCGGAGGGCCGCCAGTGACAATGCCCCGGTGTGTCAGCGCCGGGACGATTTTCATTCTTCGGGCGTTAATCTCCCCAATGCGATTTCCAGGGTGTGCAAGGTCTGAATGGCATCGTCGGGGATCGACGTCGCTCTTTTGATGTTTTGCAGCTTGTAGGCAATCTCAGCATCAGTGAGTTCGAACAGGGCAGGGGATGCGATCACTTGTTGAAGTGCAGCGATGATTCCAGCGTCTGCAATGCAGGTGCTCAGCCGCGCGAGGCGGGTCACGCGCTCACTGTCTGGAACCGAGCTATCGGCAATCCGACCAAGCTTTTCATGTGGCGAGATGGACACTGCCACTTGACGTGTCAGACACGGTCGAACGCTCCCTTGAATTCCTGATCGCTGTAATAGGCGAGTTTGCCGGCGACGATCGGCCGCTGCCCAGCGAGGAACAGCAGTTCGGCGTGTTGTGGCAGGTTGCGGACCTCGTCGGGTGTCAGCAACGGGCGGCCCACATGCTGTTCGCCGTAGGAGATCCCCGTCTTATCGGAATCGAGAGCGCGGCCCATGCTTTCGAAGACGACGGTGGATTGCCCGAGCATGTCGGAGACGAGACGGGCACTTTCGTGGTCATTGACGCCGAAGACCTGCAGGACGCCGGCATTCGACAGGAAGGTACCTGCACGCTGCCCGTAGGTGGCGCGTAGCTGATGAACGTCTTGCAGGATCGGCCACAGCTGCACCCCGTAACCGGCCATCAGGCCCATGGCACGTTCGACGGGCGCCAGGTGACCGAGGGACGCGAACTCGTCGAGGAGATAGAGTACCGGAATCGCCGGCTTGCCTGGCGAACGAGCCATTTCGAGCAGGCTTTGGGTGACAAGCAGACGCAGCCAGCGCGAATAGGTCGAAAGCCTATCGGGCGGCAGCACGAGGAAGACCGTTGCGGTGCGGCTCTTGAGATCGGCAAACCGGAAATCCGACCGGCTGAGCATACGGGCCATGCGCGGGCTATCGAGAAAATGGGTATGGCGCTGCGCCGCCGACAGAACGCCGGCCGCCTCGCGATCGGATTTGCCGAGGTGGCGGTTGGCCGCGCGTGCGACGAGGCCGCTGGCTGCCGTGGATTCCTGCATTTCCTTGAGGAGCCCTGTGAAGGCTTCAGGGGCCAGGGTAAGGTTTTCACGCAGGGTAACGAGAGAACGGCGGCTAGAGGGTTCCTGCGCGACGATATGGAGGATCATGCCCGAGATGAGCGCCTTGGCTTCTTCGTTCCAATGCGCCTCGCCAGTCATGCCCGGTTCGTCGAAGACAAGAGCGTCGGCGAGGGTGCTTGCATCTTCCGCGACATCGAGGCCATTGGGGTCGAGTCCTTCAAGCGGATTGAATGCGGCGATCGGTTCGGCTGTAGCGCCGAAGGGATCGAGGACGTAGACCGGACCGAACTGACGACGGGCACGACCGGCAATCCTGGCATTCTCGCCCTTGGGGTCGATGCAGATCACCGAGCGGTCGGCGGTCAGGAGATTCGGGATGATGGTTCCGACACCCTTGCCAGTGCGCGTCGGCGCCATCGTCAGCAGATGGGCCGGTCCATCATAGCGTAGCAGCTTCCCGGTTTTGCTGTCGCGGCCGATCAGCAGGCCCGAGCCGGTGCGGGTGAGGGGTGCGACCTCCTTGTTGGTAGCGAAGCGAGCCGTGCCGTGAGTATCGCCGTCCAAATTGCCGAAGTGCTCAATCATCGGATTGGTGAGAAGCCGGAAGGCGAAGATGAGAATGACGATCGCCACGACTATGTTGGCGATCCATCGCGACACGAACCAGGCTTCGGGAATGGCGAACGGGATCGCAGCGAGGATGAGGGCGATGACGAGAAAGACGAGCCCAACACGGTAAAAATAAACCACTGCCCGGAAAGGCGATATGACGATATTGATGACAGCCCATACCGGATCGCTTGCCGCCTTTCGCATCATGTTCTTGAAGGCAGCCCATGCAAGTGTCGCCTGGTTCATGAGCTGGCCTCACTGCCACCTGCCGCCTTTGGTTTCAGGAGATCGTGAAAAATCTCCTTGTCATTGTCGCGCGTCAGAAACCCTGGCAGCTCACGGCGTAGCCAGTCGCTCAAACCACGCGAAAACTCATCCTTGCCGGTTTCGAGGCGATGCATAACGAGCGCGCCGAGTAGAACTTTGCGGCGTGTATCCTTAGCGCGTTCTTCTTTGCCGAGCCTGGCTTTGAGCGTCTTCTTTTGCGCCTCCAGCTGGGCAAGGCGTTCTTCAATAGACTTTCGGGCCATATCGTCAATCCCTCCGTATCAACTTGATCGATCCTATCTCATAGCGTGTGTTTTTCCAGCTTACGGATCGCAATTCACGTTCTTCTGATTGAATTTTTCCCCGACGTATGCTGCAAATGCACGATCAGATTCAATCTCGACGGTTCCGCGAGCGCCACACCGAGGCATTCAAGAGCGTAGCGAGCGAATTGCGAAGGGCGCACTTACGAGTTGCTGCGCAACTCAGATGCGCCGATCGTAGATCGGGAAAGGACAGACGGCGTTTGGCGATCTATCACGCAAGCATGAAGCCGGTAACGCGGGCCAGCGGCAGAAGCGCCGTTGCCTCGGCGGCCTATCGTGCCGGCGAGCGCCTGACGAACGAACGCGATGGCATCACGCATGACTTCACCCGCAAGGAGGGTGTGGAGCATGCGGAAATCGTGCTTCCTGATGGCGTTAGCGCGGAATGGGCGAAGAGCCGCGAGAAGCTTTGGAATGCGGCGGAATTCGCCGAAAGCCGGAAAGACGCGCGTGTCGCCCGTGAATTTGAAATCGCATTGCCGCATGAGCTGACGGCCGAGCAGCGCCTGGAGCTGACGCGGGAGTTCGCCCAGGACCTGGCGAACCGCTACGGCGCGGGGGTGGATTTCGCCATCCACCGGCCGCATGATGCGAGCGACGTTAGAAACCACCACGCACATCTTTTGATGACGACGCGGCAGGTGAACGAGGAGGGGCTGGGCGAGAAAACCTTCATTGAGCGGGAGAACAAGTGGCTCCTGAAAAACGACTTGCCGACCTCGCATATGCAGCTTCGCGATATCAGACAATCCTTCGAGCAGATGACCAATTCACATCTTGCACGTGCCGGTCTCGATATTCGCGTCGATCATCGTAGTCATGCCGAGCGCGGACTGGAGATTGAGCCGACCGAACATGCTGGCGTTCATGCGACGCAGATGGAGCGGCGCGGTCTTGACGTCTCGCGGGCACGGCTGGATGAGGATGCGGCGAAGCGCAACGCCGACCTGATCCGGGAGAAGCCGGAACAGGTTTTGGCAATCATCACCGGCGAAAAGAGCGTGTTTGATCGGCACGATATCGCGCGCACCTTGCATCGCTACATCAACGACGATGCACAGGCGTTCCAGAATGCCTTCGCCACCGTAATGTCGTCACCGGCACTGGTCGAGCTTCAGGCAGAACGTGCGGATGCGACGACAGGTGAGATCGAGCTTGCGCGCTATTCGACGCGCGAGATGGTGGATCTCGAATCCAGCATGGCGAATTCCGCCGAGCGACTGCACCAGGCGCAAAACCATGGCGTCGATCGCCGGCTGGTAGAACGGGCAATCGGCCGCCAAGATGCTGCTATTCGGTCGAGCGTTTCGAGCGACACCGCTGGCAAGGTCGAGCGGGGCGAACTGGACAGTGGCGAGCGCGATCGGCGCATCGGCGCGGCGCGGCTTTCCGATGAGCAGCGGGCGGCGATCGAACATATCACCGGGCCGGAGCGGATCGCCGCCGTGGTTGGTTATGCCGGCGCTGGAAAATCCACCATGCTGGCGGCCGCTCGCGAGGCTTGGGAGGCGCAGGGCTATCAGGTTCATGGCGCGGCTTTGTCAGGCAAGGCGGCCGAGGGTCTGGAGGAGTCTTCCGGTATCGCGTCTCGCACCTTGGCATCATGGGAAATGGGCTGGCAGAACGATCGTCACCAGCTCGGCCGCGGCGACGTCTTCGTCATCGACGAGGCGGGCATGGTCGGAAGCCGCCAGCTTGCCCGGTTCGTCGGTGAAGCCGAAAAGTCCGGTGCGAAAATCGTTCTCGTTGGCGATCACGAGCAGCTGCAGGCGATCGGAGCCGGCGCGCCGTTCCGCGCCATCGCCGAGCAGATCGGCCATGCCGAACTTTCCGAAATCCGCCGCCAGCGCGTGGACTGGCAGCGAGAGGCGTCGGTTTCGTTCGCCACCCATAAAACCGCCGACGGCTTGGCCGCCTATCGGCAGAGTGGCGATATCCGGTTCAGCGAAACGGGCGAGGGCGCGCGTGGCGAGATCGTGCGGGACTATCTTGCCGACCGCGAACAGCGTCCGGATGGCACCCGTGTCGCCATGGCCCATCGTCGTGCTGATGTTCGCGCCATCAATGCCGATATCCGATCGGCCCTGCAGGACAGCCAACGGCTGGGACGCGGCGAGGAAGGTGGCGAGGTCTCGTTCCAGACCAATGACGGCCGCCGTGCTTTTGCGCCTGGCGACCGTCTCGTGTTTCTGGAGAACGATCGTGATCTTGGCGTCAAGAACGGGATGTTGGGAACAGTGCAGACCGTCGAGCCGGACGCAATACAAGTTCAGCTCGATGGTGGTGCTGGTCGCGGTCGGAACAATGACCGCATTGTCACCATACCCACGAAAACTTACCAGTCCTTTGACCATGGCTATGCGACCACCATTCACAAGACCCAAGGAGCGACGGTTGATCGCGCCCTCGTGATGGCATCGCAGACCATGGACCGGCATCTGACCTATGTCGCCATGACCCGTCATCGCGACGGCGTGCAGCTTTATGTGGCGAAAGACGAGTTCAACGATCGCAAGGCAGGCAAGCTCGTGGAACATGGCGTTGCGCCGTACGAGCACAGGGCTGCCAACCGCGACAGCTATTTCGTGACGCTGGAAAACGACAAGGGTCAGAGGCACACGACTTGGGGCGTGGATCTCGAACGGGCGATGAAGGACGCGGCTCAGGAGATCGGCGCGAAGATCGGGCTTGGACATGCCGGATCTGAAACCGTGCAACTTCCGAACGGCAAGACAGCCGAGCGAAATTCATGGAAAGTGCATGGCGCCGACGAACTGGCCTTCAAGGCGCTGGGAGATCGGCTCGGCCGCTCCGGGGTCAAGGAAACCACACTCGACTACACCAAGGACTTCGCCGGGCGGCGAGGCATCGCCGAGCAAATCGGCATTCGCAGCGAAATCGAGGTTGATCGTGCTGCAATGCAGCGGCAGGATCAACGCTCCCCTGCGGCCCATCCCGCACGGGAGCAACAGGACCGGGATGCAGTCGAAACAGGCGTTCATGACGAGCGACTTCGATTGCAGGTCGGTCCTGTTCGCGGTCGCGAGGATCCCGGCTCTGATCGTAGCGACAACCGCCAGCAGGCAAAGCGACGCAGCGCCTTCGATGGTCTGAAACTTTCGCGCGGGGCAGCGGGCGACAAATCTCAGACGCCGGCCAGATCCGAAAAGGGTCAGGAACCGCCACAGAAGGTCGAGACGCAGCGGCGCGGCATGTTCGATGGGCTGAAGCTCCGCGCTGGCGAGCGCGGCTCTCTCTCGCTTTCGCAACAGCGGTCGAAGGACGGAAGCCTGCGGATATCGCCCGTACCAGAAAAACAGGATCAGGAGCGCCAATCGGACCGCTTGCGGCCAATGTCCGGGTTCGAGCAGTCTGTTGATCGTTTCGCTCGTGCATGGAGTGCGGCTGCAAAAATGGACCGCGAAGGCTTGCCGGTTTTGGAGGGTCAGAAATCGGAATTGCAGCAGGCCGGTCAACAGCTCGATCAGCAGCGGCCAGGATCGCCTAACCTGATGGTTTCTGCCATGCGGAACGATCCACAGACCGAACAGGCCATGCACCAGCTCTCCGGCCGGGAGCGCGTTGGCCAGCTTGTGGCAGGCATGGACCGGGAGCGGGCTTTGCAAGCCGATCCGAACGTCAGGGCCGATCGGCTCATCAACACATGGCAGAAGCTACAGGCCGAGCGCCAGAACCTTCAGGGCTGGCAGCATGACGAGGCGCGCGGCAAGGTCGAGGGACAGATGAGGAAGGTCGCCGACGTGATCGAGCGGGATCCACAGGTGGAATCCATCGTTCGCAGCCGGTCCAAGGAAATCGGCATCAGCCATGTCAGACAGGAACAGAACGTCGCTCGCGCAATGGAACAGCAAATTTCGCGTGGGCGCAGCCAAGGGCTTGAACGATAGGAGCATGCATGACGGATGACGATAAAGAGCTACTCGAGCGGGGTATTATCGACAACCAGGAGGACGAGGGCAGCGATCCGGCGCAGGCGTTTGAGGAGCTGCGCCAGACTGTCGAGGATCTGGCCGGCGATCTGGTCCACGAAATGACAACGATCCGCAAGGGCGTGGAAGCCGCGCTGGATGGCCAGGAGAAGCTTCAGCAACCGATCGACTATAGCGCCGATCTTGCGCAGCTCGTCCAAAGTTTTGCGCAGGTCGCAGAGCGTCTACACGCGGTCGAAAAGTCCCCTCTTCTGAAAAACGGTCCTGAGCATCATGCGCGCGCGATTGAGCGCAGCGGTGAGAGCTTGGTGAAGAAGGCAGCTCAGCAGTTCCATAACGAGAGCAGGGATTTCCAGCGGGTGGCGCGCGAGATGGCGGGACAAATGGCAAGCGCCCGCGAGCGACGGAGACAAAACCATTGGCTTTGGGTTATCAGTTTAGCCAGTGGCTTCGCCGGCATTCTCGCGACCCTTTTTCTGCCGAGCCTGTTGCCGTTCTCTGCCGCGCCGCGCGTTGCCAGCTTTATCATGGCGAAATCGCCATGGCGCGCTGGCATGGACCTTATGGCATTCGACAGTCCGGAGAGCTGGTACCGGGTATTGTCGGCTGATCAGCTCGTCGAGACGAACAAGACCGAGGTGGCGGCATGCCGTGAGGCCGCAGCCAAGGCTGGTAAGGATCAGAAATGCACGATCACCGTGGCAGCGCCTGAAAAGTAGATTCTTCTAAAGGCGATCAGATCGGCATCCGGTAGCCGTAGAATTCGTGGTCCTCGTTGTAGCCGCCCTGGCCAGCGCCGAGATCGGCGAAATCGTTTACGAATTCGATCGCGGCGATCCATTTCACCATTTTAAAGCCCAACTCGTTCTCGCAACGCAAGCGCAGTGGTGCGCCGTGCAGGACGCTGACAGGCTGGCTATTCATCTCATACGCAAGGATCGTCAATTCATGACGCATGTTCTCAATGCTGTGGACATCGTAATAACGCCCACCGTCGGCGCCGTCCGCCAGTGAATAAAAGACCACGTATCGCGCGTGAGGCATAGGCTTTACCAGGTCGAGAATGTGACGCATGGGAACACCGCCCCATTCTGCTACGCCTGACCATCCCTGGATACAGAAATGCGTGGTGATCTGCTCCTGCTTTGCCATAGCCTTGAGATCGGCCAGGGAGAGTTCTTGTGGTGCGTCGACGAGACCGCTGATCCGAAGCCTGTAACTCTCGAAGTTTTCGGTCACCAGATCTTCGAATTCCTTCGAGTTTGGCATCGTGCCATTTGGCCAGAAGTAGGGAGAAATGTCCTTTTTTGTGAGCTGCGAACGCGCATCCCAGCCTTCGGCCAGCCCCATCAGCCAGCCGATCATGAATGCCCCCGCGCGCTGCACGAGACGCGCATAACGAATTGTGAAAGGTGAGACGATGAGCCACGCCGCGACCAGAATGGCCATGGCGAGCAGAAACAAGGGAAATCCCGTCCAAGAGGCGTCGTTGACACCGCCGAACATGTGATTGGTGTTCTGGCGGATGCCGGTGACGAGAACCATCGCACCGTGCGCCAGAATGAAGCCAACGAACCACGCAAATGATATGAAATGGACCGACCGCATTGCTTGACGATTGAATACTCTACCGAACCATCCGAGAGCATTGGAGATTGCCGGGCTTTGCATCAAGCCGGTGACGATTGAGACGGGCGCCGCTATGAACACCGTCACGAAGTAGCTGAGTTGCTGCAGGCCATTGTAGCGGGTCCAGCCTTCATCGACCGGGAAATTTAGCGACGCATATTGGATCGCTGTTGAAAGCGTTGCTGGAACGACCTCCCAGGTCAGGGGGATGAGCCTACGCCACTGGTCAGTGGAAAACAGCAGGGCGTAAAACGCGATGCCGTTGATCAACCATAGGAGGTTGACCGAAAAGTGCCACCAACGCGAAAGCCCGAGTGTATGGCGCAGGCCAGGAATGCCGAGCCACGTCGGCAGGGTGACGGAATCGTCTTTTGCGGTCCAGATACGGCCCTTCGGCACAGGCACCTGAAACCGGAACCAATCGCTCCCCGGTGTGCAGTCACGTCCCCAATAGAGCCGCGGATGATCTGCCAGGACCTGAAGACCTGACCGCATGATGAACAACATGAAAAACATGTTCAGGAAATGCTGGAGTTGCAGCCACCATGGGAAGCCTGAATCCACCGATGGCTCCGATTGTGCAATGCCTGGATGGCGCTGAATAAAGGCGACCACGCCTGGAAGTTCACGCAGGCTCTGCGACAGTGCGATCAGGCAGAGCAGCGCCGCAGCGCCGATGGGGAGCGCCCACAGCGTATTGATCCATCGGCTTCCCAGCCGTATTCGTGGAAAAATTCCTTGTTGCGGTGGCATCCAGTGATCGAGACGAATGCGATCGTCTGCATTACTGAGACTGGCGCGTAGTGGCTCTGGTGACGTCGGTGGAATTTCCTCAGGCATCAGACCGTCGCTTTCGTTTCGATCGCGCCCGGCGCAGCGTCAGTCGCGTAATAGGGTGAGCGCCGATCCTTTGTGGAAAGCGATGTGCTCGGTTTCGCTGCTCTTGATCTCATACTGCGGCTTTTCTACACTCGCATGGCGAGTATGCTCTTTGATCTTGAACTCGGCGGTATGTACGCGAATGATGGTCCCGCTGACATGGCCGGCTTCCGAATTCCAGCTTACCTGATCGCCGATCTCGAACTTTCTCGCCATTTCTGTTCCTCTTGTGGCCTCCACCATGCGCCGAAAGCCTGACTTAAGACAGCGCTCATTGCAAACAGCGCGCTTTTGATTTGCGATGAAAACGCCTAGTTTCTGGGATTGCTGCTGTTCGTGCGGAGGAGCATTCCATTCATGGAGGTTGATACGAATACCTTTTTCACCATCGGCCACTCCACAATGACGATTGCCGAATTCGTCGATCTGCTCCGAGAGTCCCGCGTTGATTTCGTCGTTGATGTGAGAACGATGCCGCGTTCGCGCACTAATCGTCGACAGAGCAATACCGTCGTCACTGCCGGATGTGAGCTTCCTTGCTCGAAACAGCGCAGCGGAAAAATCTCCAATCAGCCAAGATTTCAACACCGGCCGAAATCCTAAGTGGGATTCTGCGCCGGCGGCACGGATCCAAAATAAGGACGGCGCTCCAGTTCCGAGGATTGAAGCGCGCTTCTCAGACGCAACAGATCTTTACGCGCGATCAGGCCCACTAGCTTGCCAGAAGCCAGATCGACGATCGGAATACGACCAGTTTCCGCGGCGAGCATAAGGTCTGCGATGAAGGCAACCGTATCATCGGTGTGGCCCACTGGAATTGACCCGTCGGAAACCCGGTCTGCCAGAGTTTGATCCGCAAGCTCCTTGTCTCCCTGCCAGCGAAGTGCATCGGCCCGAGACACGACGCCGACCAATGCCCCGTCAGCTTCGACGACCGGATAGATCCGATGCGTTTTCTCCTCGGAGGAGAGGAAGTTGCAGGCTGCTCCGATGGTCATGGAGGCAGGCAAGGTATCGACCTTACGAACCATGATGTCAGCAGCGCGTGTGAATTCAAAAGGGTCGATCCCATATTCGCGCGTGATGTGCTGGCCGCGGCGAGCAATCTTTTCGGTAAGAATCGAGCGACGAAGCAGAAGAACGGTTACGGCATAGGCGGTGACCGTGGCAGCAAGCAAGGGCACGAGAGCGCTGATGTCTCCCGTAATCTCGACCGCGAAGAATGTCCCGGTCAAAGGCGCCCGCATGGTCCCACCCATCATCGCTGCCATACCGAGGAGCGCCCAAAAACCTGGATCTCCGGGAAAGACAAGGCCAACCAGCCAGCCGAGAGCGCCACCCAGAATGAGAAGTGGTGCAAGGACACCACCGGAAGTTCCAGATGACAACGCGACCAGCCAGATTGTTGCCTTGACAAGAAGGATAGCAAGGACGGCCTTCGCAGCGATATGGTTGGAGAGAAGATCTGAGATGATGTCGTAGCCGACGCCAAGCGCACGCGGTTCCAGGAGGCCACCCAATCCAACGATCAAGCCGCCGATAGCTGGCCACCACATCCAATGAATTGGAAGTTTTTCGAAGGCATCCTCGATCTTGTAGAGCAGCGTCGTCAACACGCCGGACTGAAGGCCCGAAATGATGCCCATCGCCGCACACAGGAATATGCCCCACCAGGGAAGATGGGCCTGGAAATTCGTTGGAAAAAGTGGACCTGGATCAAAAAGGAATGGCCGCCAGCAGATTGCGACGCATGCCGCGACGGCCACCGGAATGAAGCTTCGCGGTTTCCATTCAAACAACAGCAATTCAACCGCGAGCATCAAAGCGGCAATAGGCGAGCCGAAAATTGCCGTCATGCCGGCTGCGGCACCAGCGACCAGTAGCGTCTTACGTTCAGCCGCACTCATATGGAAGAATTGGGCAAATAAAGAACCGATAGCGCCACCTGTCATGATGATTGGGCCCTCAGCGCCGAACGGTCCGCCAGTTCCGATCGAAATCGCTGAGGAGAGCGGCTTTAGCAGCGCAACTTTGGGCGACATGCGGCTGCCTCCGATCAGGATGGCCTCTATCGCTTCGGGAATACCGTGACCGCGGATCTTCTCGGAACCAAAGCGCGCCATCAAACCGATGATCAGCCCACCGACCGCAGGCGTTGCCACCATCCAGAGCGACCGTGGGGCATTTGCCAGGGATGATGGCTCGGTGTTGAAGTGCCCGAACCAGACGATGTTTGTCACAAGTGCGATCAGATTGACGAGCACCCACGCAGCCAACGCTCCTCCTGTACCGACGATGATCGCCATGCCGATCAACAGAAGAACGCGCTTGTCCGTTGTGAAGTCACCGGCTTCCCGCCGGGCAAGTCCACCTGTGAAATCATGTTGGCGATGCGGCGGTCTTGTTTCAGGGTTTATCAACGCGAATTCTCCGGGGCCGGCTGCACTTCAGCGCGGTTACATTGTCTCATCGATGTGCCGATATATCGTGATACGATATAAATCAATGATTTTGTCGAGCTGGGATTTTCGTCGTCATGACTAAAAAAGGATGGGAAACCTTGTCGCCGGAAGCCATTGGTGTCCGAGCCTTCACCCGGGACGGACTAGAGCAGATCATGGGACGGCATAGAGGGTGCCGGATGAGTTCAACGAAACGGAGAGATGGTGAGAAGTGAATAAAGATACCCTGAGCGATAGTGACTATGAGGCACTCGCCAACCTGCGTTTCACACTGCGAAAGTTTATGAACTTCAGCACATGCGCTGCCCAGGACGAAGGCCTCCCAGGCCAGCAGCACCAGGCATTGCTTGCAATCAAGGGACATACTTTAGATGACCCTATGACGATTGGAGTGCTGGCGAGCCGGCTACTGATTGCGCCGCACTCGGCAACTGAGCTTGTAGGTCGCCTGAGCGCCGCCGGTCTGGTGACCCGAAATTCCGACCCCACGGACAAGCGACGACAGACATTGGAATTAACCGAACAGGCCGACGCGGTGCTGCTGCGGTTAAGTGCAGCTCATCTCAAGGAAGTGCGCGACATGGCCCCCGAACTCATAACGATCCTTCAGCGTCTGCAAAACGACTTTAAATGAGGTTTCAATGGGCGTGGTACGGAAACCCAACGGTGCACCGAGCAAATTTTGGGGATGGGCAGCACGTGGCAGAATGCTGGTGAGGTGGAAATTCGATCTGTCGCCAACGCACTTTCTGATTGTCAGAAGCGCCGAACAATTACTTTTCAAATTCAGGTTTGTTTTCGAGAGCTGGTTTCGGTGGCGGCCAGACTGGACGCAAGATCAGATATCAAGTCCTGCTCGGCTTCCAGGCCAATCGAAACCCGCAGCAGGCTGTCATTGATCCCTGCAGCCAGACGGGCTTCCTCACCCATTCCGGCGTGGGTCATGGTCGTTGGATGGGCGATCAGACTTTCCACGCCGCCGAGCGACTCGGCGAGAGTGAAGACTCTTAATGCAGTGACGAAGCTGCGCACCGCCTCCAAGCCTCCCTCCAGTTCAAAACTCAGCATGGCACCGAAACCTTTTTGCTGGCGCAACGCGAGCTCCCTGCCGGGATGGGTGTCCAGTCCGGGGTAGTGGACCACCCGGACCTCAGGCCGCCGATCGAGAAATGCCGCCACTGCAGCGGCGGTCTTTTGCTGTTGTTCGATCCGCGGGAAGAGGGTTCTGATGCCACGTAGGGTCAGGTAGGAATCAAAGGGCGAACCTGTGACGCCGATGAGGTTTGCCCAGGCTTTAAGTTCTTCTACATCGCGGGAATTGGCCGCAATTACAGCGCCGCCAACGACGTCGGAGTGACCATTCAGATACTTTGTTGTCGAATGAACGACGAAATCGGCTCCCAGCGCAATGGGCTGTTGCAGCGCAGGCGACAGGAAGGTGTTGTCAACGACAAGACGGGCGTTGGCGGACTTGGCGCGCTCCGCAATCGCTTTGATATCGACCACCCGCATGAGCGGATTGCTCGGTGTTTCAACCATCACCAGTGAAACACGCCGTTGCAGGGCTGCATCAAACATGGCCGTGTCCTGCTGATCGACGAACTCTACTTCGAAATGGCCCCGGTCGCACAGAGCCCGGAGCAGTCGGTATGTTCCGCCGTAACAGTCGTGTGGCGCAATGACGCGATCGCCGGGTTTTAAAAGACTGAGAATGAGATTCACGGCCGCCATTCCCGATGATGTCACCACGGCTCCCGCTCCGCCCTCAAGCTTTGCTAGTGTGTCGGCGAGCAGGTCCCGCGTCGGGTTGGAGGTGCGGGAGTATTCGTACGCTTGCGCGTGTTCGAATTTTTGAAACGCGAAGTTGCTGGATAGGTAGATGGGAGCCGTCACAGCACCGAAAGCGTTGTCGTCAGCAATGCCGTTCGATGCTGCGATCGTTCTGATATCTGTCATCTGCAAACCATCCAATCCGTATTTTTTTGATGTCGGTGCCAAGAATGGGTCCGAAACTTCTGCCTGCCTCAGTGGGAAGCCTGACTGTGTTCATGAGAGACCCAGCCACTGAAAATCTCCAAATAACGATATTAATTCTTGATATAAGAATGACAATAAGCAATCGTTCTCTCTTGGAGATTTTTTGTTGCGCCACTGGCGCTTTGTGAATGGACACGAATTTGTTTGTCGAGTGCAGCCCAAACGGGGATTTCACCCTGGATTCGAGCGAGATCGCTTCCCGGTTCGGGGTGTCGCAATCGGAATTCCGCAGCTACATCCAGCGTGGTCTTGTCGCGAGCTCTGTGGAGATTGGTTCGGATGAGCATGCAGGGACGAAGCGTCTGTCGCTACGCTTCGGCAATCGTCAATGGCGCGCAATCCTGGATATCGAAAATGAGGTTCAGCACGAGGAGTTGACGTTCCTTAAGGGTAGATCGCCGAAACGGTCACCGCGTCAATGACTGCCATCTTCAAAATGAGATCTGCACTGCGTTTGCCGATGACAGGGAGCAGGCATATGCTGCAGACAACGCAGCGCTTTGGTGGTTGAATGGAAAATGAATTGCAAGCACGCGCCGCACATAGCGCTGAGATTAGCAATCGGGCTGATGCGGAAATGCAAGCACTCGGCATCAATCGCGCCTTGATCAGTGCCGTGGTTGACACATTTTACGCGCGTGTGTCGGAGCATCCGGAGCTGGGTCCCGTTTTCAACGCAAGGCTTTCGGGACGCTGGTCGGAGCACACCCTGAAAATGAAAAGCTTCTGGTCAGCGGTCGCCTTCCACGATGGCTCCTATGGGGGGAAACCTGTTCAGGCCCATTTAGGTGTGGCCAACCTAACGCCAGAACTATTCCCAAAATGGCTGGAGCTGTTTGAAACAACGCTGGACAACGTCGTCACGAATGAAGACGCCAAAGCATGGTTCATGGCGACGGCAGAGCGTATCGCCCGAAGCCTGACAATTTCGCTATTCTACAATCCAGCGCTGGATGATCCTAACCGGCGGTCATAACTGGCAAACAGTTTCGCGGCTGATCGCGCCTCGATCGCCGAGCTATTGCCATTTGCCATGCCGAAGTATTCCCAGAATAGATAAAATCGTGATACTTGACCTGAAGATCGTCAGGCCGATCTCTTTCTAAGCGCCAGGACAGACGGGTATGCGAGTCTGAGCCAGAAGCCGTTCTCGTTCAGACCGCGTTGATCGATACTCCCACCTACCGGTGGCCGCTTTTCGCCGGAAAACGATCTCCAGCCAGCATAATGTATCGTTCGCCGGCAAGACCGGGTACCAGGCATACCAGTGCAACCAATTTTTTCTTGATGGCCTGCGGTCCATAAGCATTGTTCGCTCCTATGCTTGAACGCCGTTTGGTAGGGAAAGAAAAACAAAAAGGCACACTGCTGACAGGGCTATGCCGATCTCATCTCGTAGATGGTCGCGCAACGGTATCGACAGCATCAGGCCGGTCGCAAACACGAGGCTCCCGATAGTTGCTCCCAAGTTGGAATAAGTGAAGGTCACTGCGGACAGCGCCAGGCTGGCGGCGAGCGTCGTCATGACGGGTGTATGCACAGCAAGGGCATTGTTTCGGTAAAGGATCAGAAATGGGTTCCAGCTGAGCGCAATAGCCGCCGTTAGAAAGACTGGAATGAGTGAGGAAACGTCCAGCGAACTCATCGCCTAGCCCTCGAATTTCCACGCGAAAAGATTATCACAACCTTGGCGAAACCGGATGTCAGTATCGGTGACGATCGCATCCATGGGAATGTCATGACCTTGAGGACGGATCGTCTCGATCTGCTGGAAGTCAAACCCGACGCCGATCACGATAGGCTTTGGATGGAGCACAGCGAGCGTTCGATCAAAATACCCACCTCCGAACCCAAGCCGGTAACAATGCGCGTCAAACCCGACAACCGGGGCAATGACGATATCCGGTTGGCGTTCATCACCGTGCAGCGGAACAGGGATATTCAGGACTCCGCGCGTCAATTCCTCGCCAATCCGCCAGGATCGAAACGTGAGAGGCTTGTTCTTTTCAGACACCACCGGCAAAAGGCATGTCGCGCCGCGGGCTGAAGCCGCTGTCAACCAGCCGCGGAGATCAGGTTCGCCCAGAAATGGCCAGTAGAGACTGATGGTTCGCCCGTTGACTTCAGGCAATAGCTGATCGAGGTTTTGCCGGATTCGCAAGGATTTCTGGTCGCGCTCTTCTGCGTTGAGACGGGCCCGCTGATCGATCAGACGGCGCCGCTCACCTTTGCGCCATTTCTTGACCGTTTCACCACTACCGTCCAGTCCCATATAGGCTGGATCGACTTCGTGCATGAAACAGGCAGGAGAAGAGAAGCCATCTGGATTGTCATTCTGATTTTCGTCGATCATCTGACATTTCTTTTCTATCTGATGGCTTCAGGCCATCACCTTCGGCTTGCGTGATGTTCGCTCATGGAGAATAATAAGGCAATACCATTCTTAAATGGAGACTTTTTTGGATCCGACTTCTCTGCATATTTTTCTGATCGTCGCCGACGAGACGAGCGTGACGCGCGCGGCGAAGCAGCTTGGTCGGGCGCCTTCGAATGTAACGACACGTATCCAGCTTCTTGAGGAGCAAGTTGGCGCCTTGCTGTTCAGCCGGGAGGGAAAGAAGATGACCCTGACCCGCGAAGGACAAATTTTCTTGGGCTACGCGAAGAAAATGCTCGCTTTTGCAACAGAGGCGCGTCTTGCGCTCAGGAAAGAAAACCAGGTGGAGGCGTTGCGGGTGGGTACGATGGAAAGCACGGCGGCAAGCCGTCTGCCTCCGGTGCTTGCAACATTTAACGAAGCCTGGCCACAGGTGTCATTGCGTTTGACACTTGGCGCAACGCTGGAATTGGCAAAGGCGGTGATTGCCGACGAACTCGATTGCGCTCTCATCGCCCAACCGCCTGATCAGAAAGAATGGGCAGGGATGCTTGGGCGTGAGCAGCATCCGCTTCACGCGACAAGGGTCTTTCAGGAAGAGCTGCTTCTGATCCTGCCGTCCAACCATCCTCCGCTCCGCAACGCCGGCGACATTCGGCTGACGGCTCTTGCCGCTCTTGAACCAGGTTGTACCTATCGCCGCATTGCCGAGCGTTGGATGAAATTGGGAGCCGACGTTCCAACAATGGAGTTGACCTCCTATCACTCCATTCTCGCTCACGTCGTTGCGGGAAACGCAGTGGGTGTCATACCGCGCTCTGTCCTTGACGGCATGCACTGGACCGCCGATATCGTTGTGCATTCCCTTGGTCCGGTCGATACACTGCTCATTTCCCGGAATGATCGGAGGTCTGATCCGCTTCGCGGATTTGAAGATATGCTTCTGGCCTCAACGCCTCCGCTCTCCGCTTCCCTTTCTCCTTCCTGAACCCGCCACCAGTCTCTCATCAGGTTTTTCCCATGTCCCCTTCCGACCCCCGAGGAGCGGCCCAGAAGCGCGCGCTTCTGTCACTATGGCTGTTTAGACCCATTCTTGCCGGCGCAACGTTGCGCGATCGGCTGCTGGCATGCCTTGGCGCTCTCGCGGCGATCGCGCTGACAGGTCTGATTTGCAGCTACCTGCTCGGAAAAGGTTCACATCTACCGTTGATCGTCGCGCCGATGGGCGCCTCGGCCGTGCTGCTGTTTGCCGTTCCGGCAAGCCCGCTTGCCCAGCCATGGTCTATCATCGGAGGCAATACGATTTCGGCCTTCATGGGGGTGCTTGCCGCCAGCCTGATCAGCGACCCGATCATAGCTACTGGTGTGGGCGTCTCACTGGCGATCGCGGCGATGTCCTTTACCCGGTGTCTCCATCCGCCTGGGGGGGCGGCAGCCCTGACAGCCGTCCTTGGTGGACCTGCGGTCGCAAGCTGGGGCATGCTGTTTCCGTTCATTCCAGTTGCCCTGAACTCCTGCATCCTCGTCGCAGTCGGCCTGTTGTTCCACAAGCTATCCCGGCATAACTACCCGCATGTCGCCTCGCCTACGGTGAACGGCCATCTGACTGCAGACCTTCCACCAGCCGAGCGAGTGGGGTTTCGTGACGAGGATATTGACGCCGCCCTTGAGGCGCTTCACGAGACATTCGACATCGACCGCACTGACCTTGGACTATTGCTTCGCCGTGTGGAGTACGAGGCTGTCGCCCGCTCTAATGACGGGATCAAATGTGCGGACATCATGTCGCGCGACGTTATTGTGGCGGACGTTGATGCCACCATCGATGAGGCCCGGGAGCTGCTTCTCAAGCACAATATCCGAACCTTACCGGTCAAAAATCGAAACGGACAACTGCTCGGTACTGTGGGTTTGAGAGAATTGGCGATGGGAGAAGGTTCGTTGAAGGAACTGATCTCTCTGCCAACGACCGCTTCGGCTGCCGATCGAGCCCTGAGCCTGCTTCCCATCCTGACGGACGGCAAAACACATGCGGTGATCGTCGTCGATGAGCAGAGCCACATTATCGGGCTGATTTCCCAGACCGACCTTTTGAGCGCCGTTGCACGGTCCCTTCCAAAAGGGCCTCATCAGACAGCGGCGAATTAACCTTTGACCACAGCGAATTCGGGGCGGTCGAAGTGGCGTCGAAGGATGCCGAGAAATTCCAAGACGCTTGCTATCGATGATAGAGGAGCTGAGGATCAATGGATCGACCGGAGGCCCATATACAATGTCAAGCTGACGACGGATATGGCGATCGTCATGTTCGGCTTGGAGTCGTCAAATACTGACGCAAGCCAGAGGCTGAATGTCAGAACGATCGGTATTGCCCAGAGTTTTTGATCAGACACCGTGAAGGCAACCGCTGCCAGGAAGATAGCACTTGCCACCATTGTCACGGGTGACCGCTGTTCAGCAGCATCGCCGCCGGGAAAGTACGGCAGGAGAAACCGCCGCAGACTCAAACCGGTAGCGGCGCTTAGGAGAAGACAAGTCACCAAAGGTTGGAACATAGTTTGCGCCGCCGATCGATATAGAAGTCTCCGTCTTCCAGCAAAATTTATGCCATTCTAGAGCCCTGCAAATAATGCTGCCACGGGAGCCCTGCAAATAATGCTGCCACGGGAGCCACGGCTGATAGCGTGGTGATTTCGTGGGCGAAACGGTGCTTTTTTCGGCAAATTTACCGTACTCGTTGAGGCTCCAAAAAATGCCGCCCTATTGCTTTCCTGTCCTGTCACATCAACAGTTTAACGACCTAGCAGACCGAGGATCATCGTCAGTCAAAACTTAAGCTGCCGCATATTGAATTAGCGGCAAGTGCCGCCTTGTCGTCAAAAGGTGACTACCCAACAGATTATTCGAGTCCTGCGCGCTTGCGCAGTGAGGCGATTTCAGAGGTGGTGAGAGACCTGCTGTCTCCTTTTTGTAAATCACCCAATCGCAGCGTGTCGACTGCTATCCTGACCAATCGCAGACAGTCCAGTCCGACGCCTTCCAGCATTCTGCGGATTTGCCGGTACCGACCCTCGCGCAGTTCGACCTCAATCCAGGCGTGCTTGCTGCCGCGGCGCAGAAGGTCAACGGAGGTGGCGCGAAGGAGCTCACCGTCGCTGGGAATGCCGAAAATCATCTGCTCCAGTTCCGGGGTGCCAATTTCTCCGCCGACTTGGACGTGATAGATCTTGGGAACATTCGTGACAGGGTCAAGAAGACGCTGTGCAAGTACCGTGTCGTTTGTAAACAACAGCAACCCTTCGCTGGCCTTGTCCAGGCGACCGACCGGCGAAACGAATGGCATGTCCTGAAGCTTGAGGCAGTCAAATACCGTTGCACGGCCATCGGGATCATCACGCGTGGTAACCACACCGCGAGGTTTGTTCATCATGATGTAAAGCTTGGCCGATGCCGAAACAGTTTGTCCATCGACCGCGATCAGATCGGATATCAGATCGACCCATATTGATGGGTCCATGGCACGACGTCCATTGAGTTTAACCCGGCCCTCGGCAATCAATCGTTCAGCCTGCGTTCGCGAACAGTGGCCAAGTTTGGACAACGCGCGCGGAAGCGTCACCCGCATACCGCGGGGTGCTATGGTTTTTATGGTCAAGATATTAAAGCCGAAAGATTTAGCGAGAGGCGTCAGCCACTGCTATTGTTTGGAGAACTGCATGATCCTGGTCCTCCGAACGCTAACCAGGATTTACCTGCGTTCGGGCCAAGAGCCGTTTTTCGAGCGTTGAGGCTCTCTAAAGGGTTGGATAAAAAGCGTTGCCATAGGATGTCTCTGCGCCGGTGGGTTGCAAAAGTCAAACCTGTCGGCGCGCATCAACGCCGGCAGGTGTCATCACGCGGTCGTCAGATTATGCCGAGCGCATCCATCGCCTCGGCCACCCGCACGAAGCCGCCGATGTTGGCGCCGAGGACATAGTCGCCCGGCGTGCCGTATTCTTCGGCCGTCGTAGCGCATGTATCATGGATATTGTGCATGATCATCGCCAGACGATTTTCTGTCTGCTCGAAAGTCCAGCTATCCCGCGAAGCATTTTGCTGCATTTCCAACGCCGATGTTGCGACGCCCCCTGCATTGGCGGCTTTGCCCGGCGCAAACAATACCCCTGCTTCCTGAAAAAGCCGCACCGCTTCCGGCGTGGTTGGCATGTTGGCGCCTTCGCCGACCGCGATGACCTTGTTCCGGATCAGTGCCTTGGCATCACGTCCGGTCAATTCGTTCTGGGTCGCGGAAGGCATTGCGACATCGCACGCCACGTCCCAGATGGACCCCCCCTCGACCCAATTGCTGCCAGCGCCTTTTACACCAACATATTCTGAGATCCGACCGCGTCGCTCTTCCTTGATCTCTTTTACGAGGTCAAGATCGATGCCATTTTCATCCACGACATAGCCGGACGAATCCGAGCAAGCGACAATCTTACCCCCGAATTCCATGACCTTTTCCATGGTATAGATGGCAACGTTGCCGGAGCCCGAGACCACCACGCGTTTGCCTTCGAAGTTGTGGCCTTTCGTCGAAAGCATCCGCTCGACAAAATAGGTCGCACCATATCCTGTCGCTTCCCTCCGCGCTCTTGAGCCGCCATGGAACAACGCCTTGCCGGTTAATACTCCCGCCTCGTACCGGTTGGTGAGGCGCTTGTACTGGCCAAACATGTAGCCGATCTCCCGACCGCCGACGCCGATATCGCCGGCGGGCACATCCGTGTACTCGCCGATATGGCGATGCAGTTCAGTCATGAAGGATTGGCAAAACCGCATGATTTCGCCGTCCGAGCGGCCGCGCGGATTGAAATCCGACCCGCCCTTGCCGCCGCCGATCGGCATTCCCGTCAATGCGTTCTTGAAAGTTTGTTCAAAGCCAAGGAATTTGACGATGCCCACATTCACGGAAGGGTGGAAACGAATGCCCCCTTTATAGGGGCCAAGGGCAGAGTTGAATTGCACGCGGAAGCCGCGGTTGATCTGTACTTGACCCGTGTCATCAACCCAGGGGACACGAAAGATGATCTGCCGTTCGGGCTCGCAAATGCGCTCTATGAGAGCATTATCGGCATAATTTGGATGTTTAGCGATGACGCGACCCAGGCTTTCAAGAACTTCACGGACCGCCTGATGAAATTCCAACTCACCGGCATTGCGCCGCAGCACCTCAGCCAGGATCGGTTCAAGCTTCTCATCCACATTCGCCAATTCTTATTCTCCAGTCATAGATTGTTGCCTGAATATCAGGCGGCGAATTGGCTGATAGCTCAAAACTTGTGCAAAATGAAATGGATTTGAGGGGTCGATTGGTAGAGTGGATTTTCAATGCTTATGTAATAAGCTGGAGCGACTTAACTGCAATCAAACCGTCAATCACCTAACAGCTTCACCGGCCTTGCTTGACTTCCGCGATTAACGGGCACATCATCAAAAGATGTTGATCGAGCCCCTCCACAATATTTCCAAGCGAGTATGCCTTATCGCAGGCATATGACCCCCGGCCCGGTCGTGTCTCACCCCGGTCGAGGGGCATAGGTAGCTTTCCGCAAGTCGGTTGAAGCAGCCCAAAGAGGCGACAGTCTTTCCAATTCTATTTAATCGAATGCAGCGCGCTTTGTGCGTGGCTGCGTATATGTATAGGAAACCAGCAATGGCTGCCGAAAAGAAAACGCATAGCAAGCCGGCCATCATCGTTACCGATTCCGACCACGAGAGGCTCTCACGCCTTGCCGAGGCACACGCAGCGCGCAATCCGGAGGTGTCCGAAGAACTCCTGGCCGAGCTCGACCGCGCCCGCATTGTTCCCGACAAGAAGATCGGCATTGATGTCGTGCGCATGGGGTCTACGCTCCAGTTTGTAAGCGACCTCGGCGATGAACGCCTCGTCATGCTCGTTTTCCCCGGCGAAGCCGATATCGCGGCCGGCAAGGTATCCATCCTTACGCCTATCGGCGCCGCCCTGATCGGCCTTTCTACGGGTCAGTCGATCGATTGGACTGCTCGAGATGGTCGCGTCCATCGCCTCACAGTAAAGAGCGTGGAGGCGCCGGCTGTAAGCTTTCCCGCCTCCACGGGCTCGGTCGAACTGCGGTCCGCATCATAATGCGCTGTCCGCTGTCCTGCCTCCTCTCCCTTTATGGAGGTTGCCTCATCGCAGGATAATCGCCCCCTGCTCCGCCTCAGGCGGACAGGGGATCTCCAGTTCATATTTCATATGCGTGCTCCCGTTGGAGTAAAGGAGAACTGCGATGTCAGACGATCACTTCATCCTCACCACGAAAGATTTATCCATTTTGGAAGCTATGGCTGACGACCCGCGCGGTCGCTACCAACTGCTTCTTCCGCTCATTCGCCATAAAATCGCCAAGGCAGTCGTCATTTTTCGCGAGGATCTGCAAGACGGGATCGCCAGCATCAACAGCAGAGTGAGCTTCCGTGTCAATGGCAGCGCGAGGGATACCCGTGTGCTCTCGACCGGTCAGGTCACCGCGCCGATTGGCATGTTCCTGCCAATCACGACTACGCGTGGTCTGGCTCTTCTCGGTCTTACGGAAGGCCAAGATATGGTCTTCACCGATACAAGCGGACTGGAAGACCGGATTTTTCTCGAGAGAGTGGAATATCAGCCGGAGGCTTCATTGCGCGAACGCCGGGCGCTTAATCAGGCAACCAATACCTTAAGGCAGAAGCCACTGCTGCGCATAGTGTCCGACGGGATGGGTCAAGCGCGCCTCAAGGTTCCCGCCACACCGGATGCTACTGATGATCCGGGGCCGTCAGCGGCCTGATCCGCCTGATCGTTTGACGCAGACGCGCGCTCGACGCAGCGCGCGTCTGCGCAAGAACATGAAGAAGGCTCCAGCATGTCGAATAATTCCCCCCCGGCACAAGAGTTGCCGCATAGTGCGTTCACGCAAGGGCTCCTATGGATGGGCCTCAGCATGATCTCTTTCATCGGCATGTCAGTCGGCTCGCGCGAGCTTGCGAGCACACTGTCCATCCAGCAGGTGCTATTCTTCCGCGCGCTCGTGGGCCTTTTCGTCATCCTTACGCTCGGCCGTGCGCTGCTGCCCGAACTGCGGAAAGGCAAGCTGATTAGGCTGCATTTGGCGCGAAATGTCGTCCACTTCTTTGCCCAATACCTATGGACGATCGGCGTCGTGATGCTGCCGCTCGCTTCAGTGTTCGCTCTGGAATTTACCATGCCGATCTGGGTTGCCTTCTTCGCCCTCCTTTTTTTGAAGGAACAGCTGACGAGGTCGCGGATACTTGCCACCATCGGCGGCTTCATCGGCGTCCTCGTCATCGTCCGCCCGGGCATCGGCATGGTCGATCCGGCCGCAGGGCTCGTGCTGATTGCCGCCGCCGGCTACGGTCTGTCATTGATCTTAGTCAAGCAACTGACGCGGGAGGTTTCGCCGGGCGCCATCGTCGTTTGGATGATTGTCATCCAGCTGCCGCTCGGCTTCCTTGCCTCGCTAACGGACTGGCGTCCAGTGAGCTTCACCGACATCCCCTGGATGTTGATCGCCGGACTCGGGGCGCTTGCCGCCCACTACTGTCAGGCCCAGGCACTCAAACGTCTCGACGCATCCGTAGTTATGCCAATCGACTTCCTGCGCGTGCCAATGGCTGCCATCGTCGGCTATTACGCTTACGTCGAAGCCATCGATCTTTGGGTCTTCCTCGGAGGTGGGATTATCCTGTTTTCCAACTACCGGGCGGTGATGGTGGAGCGACGGAAAACGACACTGTGAGAGGCTTCAGCATCTCAGACATCTGGCCCAATCAAGCCGGATTAACAGTCGCTTCCCCAATAGCTTTGGCCATCCCGGTTGGCTGACAATCTGTATCTGCATACTCAGTGATATCTTCTGTGTTCCGGGTTTGGCATCAAGTTATTGCGAGGTGGTCTATATGTGATAA